>JAFQKQ010000096.1 GCA_017396845.1 Clostridia bacterium | reverse complement strand
TGCAGAGACGATTCAGCATATCATAGGCGCTCTCGCTTCCGTCAAGCGGATAGCTCGGAAGATGTTTGGTTTCAAAATCGAATTCCACATGGCATCTTTGAGCGATTTCTTCCGTTCGATTGATTGCGTCGTCAAAATCCGGAAACAGACTGCGGATTTCCTCTTCGCTTTTAATGTACATCTGATCCGTGTGCATGCGCATGCGGTTTTCGTCCTTCAGCGTCTTGCCCGTCTGGATGCACATCAGGATTTCCTGTGCCTGACTGTCTTCTTTGGTGAGATAGTGACAGTCGTTGGTGATGACCATGGGAATATTCAGTTCATTTGCAAGCCTTATAAGCCCCGGAAGCACCTGCTTCTGTTCGGCAAGCCCGTGATCCTGAAGCTCAATAAAGAAGTTATTTTCGCCGAAAATATCAAGATACATGTTTGCAAGGTCAAATGCTTCCTTTTTGCGCCCGTTTAAAAGCGCCTTCGGTATATCGCCCGATAAACAGGCGGAAAGCGCAATCAGGCCTTCGGAATGCTCCCTCAAAAGCGCATAATCCACGCGGGGGCGGTAATAAAAGCCGCGCGTAAAGCCCTCGCTGACCAGCTTGATCAGGTTCTGATACCCCGTCTGATTTTCGCACAGAAGGATCAGATGGCTGTACTCGCGCGCAGCGGAGGCTTTGTCGTCCATATCCTGACACACGTATACCTCGCAGCCGATGACCGGATGTATGCCGTTTTTCTTCGCCTGCTGATAAAAATCTACCACGCCGTACATTACACCGTGGTCCGTTATGGCGCAGGAAGTCATATTAAGGCTCTTGATCCTTTCGATCAGATCCTTAATCCGGTTTGCGCCGTCAAGCAGGCTGTATTCGGTATGCATATGCAGGTGTGCAAACAACTGTAAATTCCCCTTTCACACACAACTATCCATTTTTATTATACCAGAGCGCGTTCGCCTTCGCAATCATTTTTGCAATTTTTGATTTTTCATCCGCCATTTTACACAAAAGTTAACTTTACAGCACGCGAATGCAGTGATATAATTCTGCCCATAAAACAGGAAAGCGAGACGCATATTTCCATGAAGCGCATTCAGTATTTTGCCTATTCCTATTTTTACTTTACCGGCTTTTACGGTAAGGTCAATTGCGGTTTGGCAAATTGCGAAGAGTGCTGAAAGGAAAACCGTATCCGGTTTCCGATACAAGTATGAAACGCCCGCAGCCAAACCGGCTGCGGTTTTTTTATGGAGGCACTGAAAATGATCGTTATTCTGAAATCCAATCCGAATCCGAACCAGCTCGAATCTCTCAAAAACTGGATCCACGGCAAGGGAATCAATATTCACGAATCCACGGGCGACTCCCATCAAATTCTGGGTCTTGTGGGCGATACCAGCAAGCTCGATATGGATTTGATTTCGGCGCTGGATATTGTGGAGGACGTAAAGCGCGTACAGGAGCCGTATAAAAACGCCAACCGCAAATTTCATCCGGAGGACACTATTGTAAACGTGTTGAATAAAACAAAGATCGGCGGAAAAAATCTTACGCTGATCGCCGGCCCCTGCTCCGTCGAAACCGAAAAGCAGATGATAGAAGTAGCGCATGCGGTAAAAGCAGCCGGCGCAACCGTGCTTCGCGGCGGCGCATTCAAGCCCCGCACATCTCCCTATGCCTTCCAGGGACTTGGAAAAGAAGGTCTCCGGCTGCTTATGCTCGCAAGCCGGGAATCCGGTCTTCCGATTGTCACAGAGATCATGGAGATTTCCCAGCTTCCCCTGTTTGACGATGTGGATATCATTCAGGTGGGCGCAAGAAATATGCAGAACTTCAATCTTTTGAAGGAGCTCGGCTCACAGAAAAAGCCCATCCTTTTAAAAAGAGGCATGTCCGCCACCTATGAAGAGTGGCTGATGAGCGCCGAATACCTGATGAGCGAGGGCTGCGAAGATGTAATCCTCTGCGAGCGCGGCATCAGAACCTTTGAAACATATACAAGAAACACGCTGGATCTCGCGGCGATTCCCGTGCTTAAAAAGCTTTCGCACTTCCCCGTCGTAATCGATCCCAGCCATGCGACCGGAAAAGCGGATCTGGTCGAACCTCTGGCAATGGCTGCAGTCGCCGCAGGCGCGGACGGACTGATGATCGAGGTTCATAACGATCCCGCGCACGCGCTGTGCGACGGAAAACAGTCCATAACGCCGGAGGTGTTCGCCAAAATCGCCAAGAAGACGCTTTCCTTGAAAGCATACCTGAACTCTGAGGAGGCTTGAAGATCATGAAAATCGGCGTAGTGGGACTGGGACTGATCGGCGGCTCCATGGCAAAGGCGATCAAAGCGCGCACTGCCAATTCCGTGTACGGATTTGACCTGAATGATGAAACGATGCTGCTTGCACGCCTGTCGGGCGCAATCGACGCTCCGCTTACCGATGACGAAATCCGGGACGCCGACCTTATATTTATCGCAATCAGGCCGCTTGCCGCAATCGAATGGGCGAAAAAAAACCTGCCTCTTTTGAAAAAGGGCGCCATCCTCGTGGATCTTTGCGGCGTAAAGCGAAAGGTGATGGATGAAATATATCCCCTTTCCGAAGAATATTCCGTTCAATTTATCGGCGGACACCCGATGGCGGGCAAGGAACGCGGAAAATTCGTAAACTCCACCGACAGCCTGTATGTGGGCGCGTCCATGATACTGACCCCCGGAAAAAGCGCCGAACCCGAAACGCTGGAAACGCTCAATATGCTCTTTACCGATATCGGTTTTTCAAGAGTCGTGTTTACCTCTCCCGAAGAGCACGACCGCATCATCGCCTATACCTCCCAGCTTGCGCACATCGCTTCCAACGCCTATATTAAATCGCCCGAAGCGCTCAGGCAGCGGGGCTTCTCGGCGGGAAGCTTTAAGGATATGACGCGCGTCGCGCATCTTGATGAGGATATGTGGACGGAGCTTTTCCTGTTAAACGATGATTTCCTGAAAACGCAGTTGGAAATTCTGATCGAAAATCTCACGCAGTATAAAAACGCGCTTGAAGAAAGAGACGCAGAAAAACTGCGCGCGCTGTTAAAGGACGGACGCGAAAAGAAGGCGCTTGCGGGAGGCAACTGATATGAACGGATTACAGGCGCATGTAAAGATCGGCGGCGGATACGACATACTCATTGCATCCGGCCTTATTTCAAAAGCCGGTCAGCTTTTAAAGAATATGTACGCAGGAAGGACCTGTGCGGTCATCACGGATACAAACGTGGAAAAACTGTATCTTTCCTCCCTCCTTTCTTCCCTTGAAAGCGCGGGAATACGCGCGCATGCATACGCCTTTCAAGCGGGCGAAAGCAGCAAAAATATGGACACGCTTTCCGATATCCTTGAATTTATGGCTAAGATTCCGCTCACCCGAACGGATTTTGCCATTGCGCTCGGCGGCGGCGTAACGGGTGATATGACGGGCTTTGCATCGGGCTGCTATATGCGTGGAATCGATTTTGTTCAGATTCCGACCACCTATTTAGCCGCGGTCGATTCCTCCGTTGGCGGTAAAACCGCAGTGAACTTAAAGAGCGGAAAAAACCTCGCAGGGCTTTTCTATCAGCCCAAGATGGTTCTCATAGACACGGACACGCTCAGGACGCTTTCAAAGGAGGATTATGCCTCCGGAATCGCGGAAGCCGTGAAGATGGGCGTGATTACAGACAAAAAGCTGTTTTCGCTTTTTGAAAGCGGAGAGGCGTTTCATAACGAAAAAGAAGTGATCTTTTTATCGGTGTTCGCCAAGGCGGAGATCGTTGATCAGGACGAGAGAGAGGGAAGCGTGCGGAAGCTTCTGAATCTCGGTCACACCTACGGCCACGCGATCGAAAAGCTGAGCGATTATACCATTCCCCACGGGCATGCAGTCGCAATCGGTCTTGCCATGGCCGTGCGCACCGCATGCAGGATGGGCGATATGGAAAAGGAAACGGCGGAAAAGATTATAAACGTGCTTAAAAAATACGGCCTTCCCACAGAATCGCCCTTTGCTGCAGAGGCTATGGCAGACGCTTCAATGAACGATAAAAAACGCGCGGGCGCAAGCCTTTCGATCATCGTACCGAAGGAAATCGGCAAATGCGAAATCCGGAAAATACCGGCGGAGGAATTTATCGCATACATCCGCATGGGATCGGAGGAGATATAGTGTGAACGCATCCGTTCAGCCCGCAAAACTGTCGGGCACCATCGGCGCAATCGCATCCAAATCCGAAGCGCACAGACAGCTGATCCTATCGTCGCTTTGCCAAACGCCGACCCGCGTGATCATGCGCGGAAAATGCGACGACACCGAAGCCACCGGCGCATGCCTTGAAGCGCTCGGCGCAAAAATCGAATGGGACGACGAAGGCGCAACCGTATTTCCCGATGAAAGTCCGGTTTATGTAAACCTTGACGCAAGAGAAAGCGGCTCTACGCTTCGCTTTCTGATTCCCGTAGCGCTTGCAAAATGTGAAAGCGTGTCCTTTACCGGGCGGGGCAGGCTTCCCGAGCGTCCGCTTACGCATTTAATAGACGCTTTGAAATCGGGCGGCGCAAGCTTTTCTTCCGACCGTCTTCCGCTTTCGGCGAAGGGAAAAATCAAAAGCGGCGTATATACCGTTCCCGGGAATATTTCATCCCAGTATGTAACGGGGCTTTTGCTCGCGCTTCCGCTCCTAAACGGCGACAGCGAAATCCGCGTGATCGGACCGCTTCAGTCAAAGGCGTACGTGGATATCACGCTTCGCGCCATGGAAAAATTCGCCCTGTCTGTTCAGAAAACGGAAACCGGCTTCTTTATAAAGGGCAATCAAACGCCCGTTTCTCCGGGAACTGTCACGGTAGACGGCGATTGGTCAAACGCAGCATTTTTCCTTGCAGCCGGGGCAATCGGAAATGAAGGCGTATCGGTATCGGGTCTTCAGGCGGACGCGGCGCAGGGCGACAAAAAAATCATAGCGCTTCTGCGTGCGTTCGGCGCACAGATTACGGAAAACAACGGCACTTTTACGGTAAAAGGCGGCCGCCTTCACGCAGCTGAAATCGATATCGACGAAGTGCCCGATCTGATTGCGCCGCTTGCAGTGACCGCCATGTTTGCAGAAGGAAAAACAGCGTTTGTAAACGGCGCGAGGCTTCGGCTGAAGGAGAGCGACCGGATCCGCGCCATGCGGGAAATGATTGAAAACATGGGCGGACAGGCAGAAGAAACGGGCGATCAGCTGATCGTTTACGGAAAGAAGCCGACCGGCGGCCGTGTAAACGGAATGAACGATCACAGAATTGTAATGGCGGCGGCAATTGCCGGCGCATATTCCGAAAACGGCGCGGTGATCTCGCACGCCGAGGCGGTCAATAAATCGTATCCTGCGTTCTATCGGGATTTTGAAAAGATGGGAGGAAAAGCGGATGTCCTCTGAATTCGGAAATAAACTTCGCGTAAGCATATTCGGGCAATCGCACGGCAGCGCCGTCGGCTGCGTAATCAGCGGCCTTCCCTCGGGCGAAGCGATTGATTTTGACGCGCTTCAAACCTTTATGGAAAGAAGGCGCGGCGGAAAGGGAATTCTTACCACAGCAAGGAGCGAAGCGGACAGACCCGAATTTCTCTCCGGCATTGAAAACGGCATTACCTGCGCGTTTCCCGTATGCGCGGTAATCAAAAACGGCGACAAGCATTCAAAGGATTATGAAAAGCTGATTCACACGCCGCGCCCGGGGCATGCGGATTATACGGCCTTTATGAAGTGGGGCGGCTTCGCAGACATGCGCGGCGGCGGACACTTTTCCGGAAGGCTCACCGCTCCCCTTTGCATCGCGGGCGGCATTGCAAAGCAGATTCTTGAAAAGCGCGGAATTTATATCGGCGCGCACATTTCAGAAATTCACGGCGTTAAGGACGAGCCCTTTCCCCTCTTTCCGGACAAAGCGCTGTTTGATTCCATATCTCAGAAGGCGACGCCCGTAATATCGGATGCGCGCGGCAGAGAAATGGAAAAGGAAATCGAAAACGCGAAGATGAATATGGATTCCGTCGGCGGCATTGTAGAATGCGCGGTTACGGGCGTAATGCCGGGACTGGGCGAAGCGATGTTTGACGGCGTTGAAAACAAGCTTTCACAGGCGCTTTTCGGAATTCCCGCGGTCAAGGGCGTGGAATTCGGCGCGGGCTTTGAAGCAGCCAGGCTCATGGGAAGCGAAAACAACGACGCATTCAGAATGGATGAAAACGGAAAGGTATTTACCGAAACCAACCACGCGGGCGGCATTCTCGGCGGCATAACAAACGGCATGCCCATCGTCATGCGGGCTGCGTTCAAGCCTACGCCGTCGATTGCAAAAAAACAGGCCACGGTAAATCTGTCAAGCGGCGAAAATACAGAGATCGAAATTCACGGGCGGCACGACCCATGCGTGGTCGTGCGGGCGGTACCCGTGGTGGAAGCGGCCGCAGCAATTGTGATACTGGATCTGTTATTGGAGGGAAAATAATATGGAGCTTAGCGAAATCAGACGGGAAATCGATGAAATTGATCAGGGGATATTGGAACTGTTCCTTAAGCGAATGAATCTTAGCATAGAGGTTGCAAAATACAAGATTCAGAACAATCTTCCGGTCCTCAACCGCGAACGCGAGCGCCAGATTCTTAAAGACGTAATGGCAAAGGCGGGCGAGGACGAGGCGTATGCATACCGTCTGTTCAGCGTGCTCATGGCGCTTTCCAAGGCCAAGCAGGGCAATCTGATGGCGGGCAGCGCTCCGGTTTGCGAAGCAATCCGCGCATCCGTAAAGCCGATTGATGAAATCTTCCCCGAAACGGGCATGATCGCCGTACAGGGCATAGAGGGCGCAAATTCGCAGGAAGCATCTGAAAAGCTGGTAAAGCGCGGAAATATACTGTATGTAAAAACGTTTGCCGCCATATTCGATGCGGTGGAATCGGGTTTCTGCGATTACGGCGTACTGCCCATCGAAAACAACATCAACGGTTCCGTACGCGCGGTATATGAGCTGATGCGCGAGAGAAAGTTCGCCATCGTGCGCTCGACGCGCCTCAACATCCGTCATTCGCTCCTGGCAGTTCCGGGCGCATCTCTTTCGGATATCCGCGAAATCACCTCCCACGAGCAGGCGCTGGGGCAGTGCTCCAATTTCATTCATTCGCTGGGCGATCACGTGCATACCGCCGCATGCTTGAATACCGCCGTCGCCGCAAGAGACGTAGCGAAAAACGGCGACAAATCCGTTGCATCGCTTTCTTCCCGCCAGTGCGCCAAGCTCTACGGACTTAACGTGCTTAAGGACGATGTACAGGACAGCGCCAACAACTACACGCGCTTCATTTTAGTGACCAACAAGCCCGCAGTCTACGCAGGCGCAGACAGAATCAGTCTGATCGTATCCTGTGAAAACCGCGCAGGCGCGCTGGAAGAAATTCTGTCGATGCTCTCTTCGCGCGGCGTAAACATGTCCAAGCTCGAAAGCTATCCCGTTGCAGGCCGCGATTTTGAAAGCCAGTTCTATCTGGATCTGGATGCGAACATCTATGCGCCGGGCGTAATGGGCATGCTGTCGGATCTTGAAAAGCGCTGTGAATCGTTCACGTTCTTAGGCGCGTACGCGCAGGTATAAAACCATGAAAAGAAACGTATTCGGATTGATCGGAAGAAAGCTTTCGCACAGCGATTCCGCAATCATCCATGAAAAATTCGGCCTTTCAGGCTATACGCTCTTCGAAATCGAGCCGGAAGAAATCGAAAGCTTTTTAAAAAGGGACGATCTTCGCGCAATCAACGTAACCATCCCCTACAAGCAGGCGGTGATTCCGTATCTTACGTCTCTTTCTCGGGAAGCAAGGGAAATCGAAAGCGTAAATACCATCGTATTCACATCTGACGGACAGAGAATCGGGCACAACACCGACCTTTGGGGCTTTATATATATGGCAAAGCGCGCCGGAATCGATCTTCTTGGCAAGAAGGCGCTGGTATTCGGAAGCGGCGGCGCATCGAAAGCAGCGGTTGCGGCACTAAAAAAAATGGGTGCAAGGGAAACAGTCGTAATCTCGCGAAGCGGGGAAAACAATTACGAAAACCTGTATCTTCATGAGGACGCTCAGATTCTCATAAACGCAACGCCCGTAGGCATGTATCCGAACGTGAACGGCTCTGCAGTCGATCTTTCGCGCTTTCCAAAAGCCGCCGGGGCGCTCGACATGGTGTACAACCCGTCCGAGACTGACTTTCTAAGGCAGGCGCGAACGCTCGGAATTCCCTATTCCAACGGGCTTTCGATGCTTGTCGCGCAGGCCAAGGCAGCCGAGGAGCATTTTCTAAGCGCCAAAATCGACGATATCGAAATTGAGCGCGTGCTCGACGAGGTCAACCGCATCAAAACGAACATCGCGCTGATCGGCATGCCCGGATCCGGAAAGAGCGCGGTCGGCAAGGCGCTGAAAGCGCTCACCGGAAGACAGATCATCGATATCGATGCAGAAATCGTTGCGGAGGCCGGAAAATCAATCCCCGAGATCATGGCGCAGGAAGGCGTTCAGGCGTTCAGAGATCTGGAAAGCAAGGTGCTTGCACGTGCCTGCCTCGTCCGCGGCTGCATACTGATCACAGGCGGCGGCGCGGTGCTTAGAGAGGAAAACCGCATGAATCTCAAAAGAAATTCGCGCACATACCGCATTTTAAGGGACGTAAGCCTGCTTCCGCGCGACGGAAGGCCGCTTTCAAAGGACGCCGATCTAAATAAAATGCTTCTGGAACGCGAGCCGTATTACAATATGGCGCAGGACTTCGCCATCGACAACAATGGCACGATCGAGGAAGCTGCAGAAAAAATCTGGAGGGATTTCTGTGAATATTCTTATCATTAACGGGCCGAATCTCAATATGCTGGGTATTCGCGAGCCGGATATCTACGGAAAGAACACCTATCAGGATCTTGTCGATATGATCCGTTCGCACGCAGAAAAAAGAGGCGTGTCGTGCGGTTTTTTCCAGTCCAATCATGAAGGCGCAATCGTGGACGCAATTCAGGACGCCATGGGAAAATACGACGGCATCATAATCAATCCCGCCGCCTACACCCATACGAGCGTAGCAATTCTGGACGCAGTAAAGTCCGTCGGCATTAAAACCGTAGAAGTGCATATCTCAGACCCCGATCAGCGGGAGGATTTCAGAAAGATATCCTACGTCCGCCTGGCGGCAATCGCCACCGTCAAAGGCAAGGGCTTTTCAGGATACCTCGAAGCTATGGATATACTGATCGACGGAAACGGCGAAGACAAGTCTTAAGCGCCAAGGGTACGCATCCCTAATAATCATCAAAACCTGCGCCGACGAAAAACGGTGCAGGTTTTTTCGATATATATTTATTGACATACGATATATTATATGCTATACTGCTCACATAAAGGAGGAATGATGCTATGGAAATAAACGATTTGAAGCCTCGGAAGCCCTATGATAAAAAGGACTATATCCAGATAATCTGCGCCTGTCTCTGGGCGATCGGGCTTTGCCTCATATGGCCGCTTACGAACATGCCGGGCGCGGGCATATCCGCGCTTTTCCTGATCACGCTGGGCGCAGTGTGCTTCATAACGCCCGCCAAGCGCTCCTTGGAGGAGAAATTTCTTGCAGTATCACTGATTGCCATGAGCCTCTGGTTTTTAGTATTTACAAACAATCGCATGCGCTTTATCAATATTCCGTTCACGGCGTTTCTCATGCTTTTGTTTATGCTGCTTCGCACGGACTTTATACAGCGCGGCGCGCTGAGCCTTTCCGGCGTAAAAAAAGCGCTTCGTTTCGTATTTCCCGCCGCATTTACCCGCATGGACGCGCCGTTTCGGATGATCAAAAAGAGCAGACAAACGCACGCGGCGCTGATCGGCTTTCTTCTGTCGCTTCCGCTGATGCTGATCGTGCTCAATCTTTTATCAAATGCAGACGAGGTATTTTCCGGCATGCTCACCCGCGCCGTCGATTTCATTAGCAGCCTTACCTCCTTTGAAGGAATTCTGAGGCTCCATTTCGCAGTGCTGGTATTTCTCTTGAGCGCATCCCTTCTGCAGAGTGCATCCCGCGGCCTGAGACGGCCCCTTCGCGAGGGCTCGTCGCACGAATGCCCGGTCATCACCATGTTCATACCGATTTTCTTTATCAACATCACCTACGCAATATTTATTTCCATACAGTTTCTGTATCTGTTCGGCGGGAGAGAAGCCGCAATGATGACAGGCGGATACGCGCAGTATGCAAGAAAGGGCTTTTTTGAGCTTGCAGCCGTGTGCATGATCAATCTTTTCCTTACGCAGGCCGTCCTTTCTCTGACCCGCTATCACAAGATCATCCGCATCATGAGCGCGCTTACGCTGGTTTCCACGCTGATTCTGCTGATATCCGCCTCCATCAGAATGGGTCTGTATATTTCCGAATACGCGCTCTCGTTTCTCAGACTTTTGACGCTTTGGGGTATACTGATGATGGGCGTATTCACCGTGATATCGCTTATAAAAATCATCCGCCCGGACAAGAAATTCTTTTCGCTCGCAATTACCATCGCCATTATCACATGGATGGCGTTTTCATGGATGAATGCCGACGGTGTGATCGCCAGCGTAAACATGAACCGGTTTGCAAACGTCTCCGTAAAAACGGTCGATACGGACTATCTCTCCAGACTCTCTCCGGATGCGATTCCGTCCCTTGAAAAGTATGAAAATACTCCGGAAGTTCAAACAGCCATTGAAGCCATAAAAAAGGAGTACGCCTCCATGCATCCCTTTGAATGGGGCTTTATGCAGCTGAATACGAAATAATCCAAATAAAAACGGCCTTTTCCCGCCCTATACCGGACGTGAAAAGGCCATAATTCTATCGATCAGCTGATCCGCTTCCGCAGGCGAATATCTGGGCGATACGGCAAGGGACATAAAATCAAACGGTTCGGGCGCGGAAAACGCGCGATAGTCGCCGTATTCAAAGTATGGAACGTACATTTCCGTTCCGTACTTTTTTTCAAACAGCATCGGAAACGCGCTTTCCAGATGCAGAAATCTTCCGTCTCCCGAAAGCATTTCCTTCGGCATATCCGCCTTCGATTTCGGGTTTCTTACATTAATCAGTTCTCCCACCCACCGAAACGCCAGTGCAAAGGATAGATAATTGGCTTCGTTCAGCTGCCGAATCTCCTTATAGAAATCAATATCGCATCTGTTTTCAGGGCTTCTTGCAAGCACATTATGTTTGACAAACGGATATCCTCTCTGCGCGACGCCAAGATCGGTATGCGCGTCGATGTGCGTAACGGAAAACGGCGCAGACAGTGCGCCCTGCTTCATCATGTCGCGCCAGAAAAACAGCGCCCCGTCATGCGTTTCAAATACGCGCCCGGGAATCGGACGCGTATTTTTAAGACCCAGATTGTCTGTAAGAAACCCGGAAACCCTCTCCTTGTCCCACGGCTCGCGGCCGCTGACGTCGGGCCGGGAACCCTCGTCGGCAAACGGGCATACGTCGTTTAGAAAAAAATCAAGATCGATATCGAGCACACGCATCATAAGTCGTATTTCTCCGCTTCAAAGGAAATCAGCTGATTGCCCTGATAAATAATTACGCCGAATGTTCCTTCTTCATACTTTTCGTACATTTCTTTCGTCACCAGAAAATCCGCCGCAGTTCCGTCCTCCAGTCCAAATGTCATGTACCGCGCGATTGCCGCCTGTCCGTTTTTCCTGCTTCCTTTTCCAAGTACCGAACGCTTTTCGTATACACGGGCGCGGGCAGTCACCTGAGTTTCGCTTCGCATTGCCTTTTTCGGAAGCATCTCCCGCACGGCAAGAATCATCAGCACAATGGCGGCAGCAAACAACAGAAAAAATATCAAAAACCTCAGCATAAAAGCGCCTCCCTTCACGATATCAGTATATCTGAACGAAGCGCTTTTTGCAATGCCTGTCCTTTCAATCGTCTGAAAACGCGCATAAAAACCGCGTCTTCACATCCGTTTCGTCACTTTTTCGGCTTCTGCTCTACTAGAGACGCCATATCCTCATAGGAATCGGCTTCCATTTCGTCTTCAAGCCCCGCCGGAATCAGCCCCGTCATCTCTGTCGCGCTCATAAGGCTGTTTGTTGTCCGTCTCTCCTGCGCCGCTTTCTCGGGAATCCTTTTCGATTTTTTCATCCTCTGCCGCCCTTTCCGGCGCAATCTGCTTTGCGCCTGTTTCATCATATTCTTTGCAGACGGCCTTCATTTTATCACATCTTTTTTCGCTTGCGGAAACAGAGGCGGACAAAAGCATAAACATAAGCGGCGTAGTGATGGGCTGATTTACGTTGACCAGGGAATGCACAAAAAACACGCCGCACGCAAACAGCTGAGAAAGCGCATACGGATCCTGAGAGATCCTTTTCAGCATGCGCTTTGCGCTTCCGGCAAGCAGTGCAAGATAGCTCAAAAGCCCGCACGCGCCCAGCGTTAAAAGGTACTGAATCATTTCATTGTGCGCATTATCAAACGACAAATTGCAGTACTCAATAATCTCCTGACCATACGCGTCCGCAAGCGGCTTTTTGAGAAGATCCGGTCCAAAGCCCACAAGCTTTACCCGAAGATCGCTTTCGCCCCAGAGCTTCAGCGACCTTACCCATACCCCGCCGCGATTCGAGCCCCATTTATCATGAAAGCGGAACAGGCGCATAGCGCCGGTAAGCTCAAAATCGGGACGAATAAAGGTAAAATAGATCATGAGCGCAAAGCTCAAAGCAGCTGCAAGTATCAGGAAAAACGCGATCAGCTTCCTGATCAGCGCAACCGTCCTTTTCCGGTACATTTTTTCTCCTGCACGGATCAGCGCAAACGCCGGCGCTGCAAAAAGAAGCGCAAGCAGCGCCGCAAAAACCGGCTTCTCACCCAGCGTATTAATGGCGTTCGGCTCCATGCGGATAAAAGAGGCGGGGTTCATATACATAAAACTTGCGACGATAAAGAAGCCTGTGAATACCGAAGACGCGGTCAGGCACGCGCATCCAAGCTGACGCCGCCCTTTCACGCCGCATACAAACGCAAAGAGCATGCTGAGAAGCGGCGCAAGCAGCGCTCCGTCCGATCTTGATGCGATTACGGCGCCCGCGCCCAAAGCCAGATGCACCGCCATCTGCGCGCGCACAAGCATATTGGAAGAAAACATCATGGCCGCCGCAGCGCCCATATACAGACAGAGAAAAGCGCCGAAGAAATTGGTGTTTCCGATGGTGGAAATAAAACCCTCCGTACTTTTTGCGCTCAGGCGCTCATAGAAATTCAGAGGATCCACATAGAAGAAATTCAGTATGCCCAGGGCCGAAGCGGCGGCTCCCGAAATCAGCAGCCCTCTCACCGCCCATTTACCGGCAGCCGGCGCGCGGGATACGATGATATAGACCGCGCCCATCGCGAGTATGAATACCAGCCCGCTTAACCGCCCTTCGTCGCCCGTAAACGCCGAAAAAGGATCGTCTGAAAGCACGCAGGAAACAAGCGCAGTCAGCACAAATCCCGCCATGCCCCAGTCAGCCAAGGTAAGCTTAAACGGCAAATAGGTTTGTCCCGACAGCGCGCGCCGCCTTGCAAGGCACAAAAACAGATATGCAATCAGCGAACCGAATGCGGCATACGAAAGAAACGCAAATTTGAAGCGATTGATATTGAAGAAATAATCGTCGTATATCAAAGGATGTACGAGCATGATCAGAAAAGCAAACAGCGATGAAAACCTGTCGGGCAAATGCACGCTGTCAAAAAAGCGCTTTCCTGAAGATAAAAGCTTTTTCATCATTTATGCACCGAACCCCCGGTCATTCCATGATTTCGGCAAGCGCTTCCCAGTCCTCATACATTTTTTCAAGTTCTTCCGTCTTTCGCGCCCTTTCTTCTTCAAGAGCAGCCGCCTTCCCGCGGTCAAGCCACGTTTCGCTCTTGCCCATTTCGATCTCAATCTCGCTGAGCCTGTCCTCGGTATCCGATATATCCTTTTCGAGCTTCTGGAATTTCGCTTTCCTCGTTTTTTCACTCTCGCGAAGCAGCTTTTCCTTCTTTTTGTCCTTTTCAATCTGGGTCTTGGTTTTTCCCTGCGTGTCGATCAGCACTTCGCCCAGCTGTATGCGCTTTTTGGTATCCAGATAATCATCGTAGTTGCCTACGTACTCCGTAACGCCGTCCTCATTCATTTCGATTACGCGGGTGGCAACGCGGTTAATGAAATAGCGATCGTGCGAAACGGTGAGAATCGTTCCGTCGAAATCGTCCAGCGCGCCCTCCAGCACCTCTCGGCTGTCCATATCCAGATGGTTGGTGGGCTCGTCAAGGATGAGCAGATTATCCTTTTTCAGCATCAGCTTCGCAAGCGCCACGCGCCCGCGTTCGCCGCCGGAAAGGGTTGAAATCGTTCTGAACACATCCTCGCCCGTGAGCAGGAAAAGCGCCAATGTTGAGCGCACGCGGTCGGGCTCCATGTGGGGAAAATCGTCCCACACCTCGCTCATGATCTGCTTTTCGGGATGCAGCGACGACTGCTGCTGATCGTAATAGCCGATATCAACGTTCGCGCCGTAGCGAACGGTTCCGGTATCCGCAGGCTGCGAGCCTGTGATGATATTTAAAAGCGTACTCTTTCCAACGCCGTTCGGTCCGATCAGCGCCACTCTCTCGCCCGCGCGGATGGTGGTGGTGAAATTCCGAAACAGCGTTCTTTCGCCGAAGGATTTTTTTAAATCGCGTATCAGAAGCACGTCGTCGCCGGTTCTGCGTCTCGCTTCAAAGCGGAAGCGCACCTTCTGATCGTCTACGGGTTTTTCCAGGCGCTCGATTTTTTCAAGCCTCTTTTCGCGGCTCTCCGCCGCGCGTATGGATTTTTCGCGGTTGAACATGCGGTATCTGCGGATAATCGCCTCCTGACGCTCGATCTCCGCCTGCTGCATTTTATATTCCTTTAATTGCCTTTCCAGATCCGCCTCGCGCTTCACGGCAAACTGATCGTAGTTTCCGTTGTACTGCGTAAGATGCGTCTGGCGAAGCTCCGCCATCATATCGCATACAGAATTCAGGAAATAGCGGTCGTGCGATATTACAAGCACGGTGCCCCTGTATTTTTTGAGCGTTTCCTCCAGCCATTCGGTGCTGGTGAGATCCAAATGGTTGGTGGGCTCGTCCAAAAGCAGAAGATCGGGCTGCCTCAAAAGCAGCCTTGCAAGGGACAGGCGCGTTTTTTCGCCGCCCGACAAAAGATGCGCCGGCTGATTGCGCCTCTCCTCCGAAAATCCGAGTCCTGCGAGAACGCCCTGCACGCGGCTGGGCCATTCATATCCGCCCGCATCCTCATATCTTCGCATGAGGCGGTCGTATGCATTGGTCAGCTGCGCCATTTTTTCGGGATCGGAATGATTTTCGCTCATCTGAGCTTCCATTTCGCGAAGGCGCTCCTCCATCCGCTTAACATCGTCAAAAACGCGCGAGAGCTCCTCGGTTACGGTACAGGTGCTGTCGATATCCGCATGCTGCGTAAGATGACCGATTGTGGTTCCCTTCGCCAGCGACACCGTTCCCTCGTCCGGCGAAAGCGCGCCCGTAATAATCTGAAGCAGCGTGCTCTTTCCGCTTCCGTTCACGCCTACAAGCCCCATGCGGCTGCCCGCAGGGAGCGAAAGCGATACGTTGGAAAGCACCTGGTTCATAACAAACGCCTTGGAAATATTGGATAAAGTAAGAAGCACCATCTGTACGGTTTCCTTTCGCGCGAAAATATCCATTTTGTATTATATCAAATTGCATTTATGCACGCAAGGCATATATGAAAAAAGTGACAAAGCGTCTTTCTCTGCTTTTTCAGGCATAAGAAATGCTTTGTCTTTTTTCCCTTCCGCCGCGCACATGGAATTGGGGCTCTTCGGCGCGGCACATACCGAAATTGCCTGTGATCTGCGCAATCGGCTTCTTTTCACCGCCGGTCAGCTTGCCGATACCGATCTTTCCGGCAAGCTTCGATATGCCGAATTCGTACGCCGGTTCTTTTGCAAGCGACCGGGAAGCCTTCTGCCGAACGGCCACGGCTCGCTCGTTGTATATGTAAAGGAATACGGATATAAGGGGCGCGAAATTGCAGGCTTAGAGCCTTGGACGGTTCGCCCGAACCCATGTCACCATAGCCCCTTATGCCCAAACCCTCTGCCTTCCTTCAGGCGTCTGTGCACAGGCAATAAAAGCGCTCAAAAAAAATTACCGAAATCACAAGAAGAATCAGGCAGAATCTTCTCATGTACATTCATCGTTTCAGCATGTCAAATCCCTGCGGGCGCGCCGATGCTTCCCGCCATATATATCTCTTCCTCTCGCGGTACAGGCAGATTTCTAAGCCCATCTCTTCCGCCAGCGCCCGTGCCTTTTCAAAATCCGCCGCCAAATCTCCGGCAATATGACTGTCCGAACCGATGGTCACGCATTTACCGCCCATATCGCGGTAAAGCTCGATAATTTCTTTTGCAGGCATTGACTCCGGGCAGCCCTTTCTTAATGACGATGTGTTGATCTCAATCACGGCGTCATTTTCCAGAAGGCGTGAGAATATCTCACGAAGCACAGATCCCTTATAATGCAATTCACCGTAATACCTTTTTGGAAAATCGATATGTGCCAGGCTGTCAAAGCCGCCGAACTTCACCATTTCCAGCATCTGCGTCCAATACATGTCGAAAAACTCTTTCGCATCGTATTTCATGCGCGTTTTTTCATCCGGAAACAGGTTGTTTACCCAGTGTATGCTGCCCAGAACGAAATCGTAGGGGTATTTCAAAAGCAGGCGAAGCTGGTGCGGGTACAAATGCGTTTCCCCAAATTCTATCCCCGAAAGGATTTCCACCTTTCCAGCGGATAGCCGTTTTGCATGGCCGATATCCCGGAAAAACGCGTCCGGGTTATAGTAAAGATACCCGTAGTCATAAGGGTTGAAGTCCGCATGCTCTGTAAAGCATAAAACCTTCACGCCCTTTCGCTCCGCCTGATAGAGGTATGCTGCCATCGTCTCCTCTGAATCGCAGGAAAGATGGGTATGCACGTGCGTATCGATCATACACGCTTCCTCCCGGGCCTGATCGTCATGGCGTATGCGCTGTTCAAAAGCCCCAGCACAGCCGAGCAAATGAACAGAAGCTCGATGCCAAGCGACTGCCAGATCCATCCGCCGAAGAGCGCAATGAATATGGTGATGACGTGGTTAATGGATACGCCGGTAGAGATCGTCGCCTTTACCTCGTCCGAATTGTCGGAAAGATCCTTTACATACAGATTCGCCGCCATCGAAGCCAGCGATATCACTGCATCCAGCACATAGTTCACACAGCACACGATAAACGCGATGTTTCTCGGGAACACATGATGCGCAAAGCCGTAGAACAGGCACACGATCACAAGCACCAGCGTGTCCGTAACCATGACCGCCTTATAGCCCACGCGGTCGATGATCTTTCCGACGATGGGCGAGGCAAAAAAGCATGCGACGGCGGAGATTGCAAAGAGCAGGCTGATCGTAGCGGCGTTCGCGCCGTAGAAAAGGATCAGAACGTACGGGCCGAAGGTTAAAAACACCTGTTTTCTCGCCCCGTAGAACATTTCAAGCATGTAGTATTTGGAATACTTTTTTCTGAAATAAAATCTCTGTTTGGTTTCCGACGATTCGCTTCTTCCGGTAATCCGCATGGAAAGCACTGCGCTTGCGCCTGCCAGCAGCGCCGCCAGCACAAAGAATACGGAATACGGCTGATTTTCCACAAAATACGAAAATGCCGCAACGATGACCAGATATCCGAACAGCGTTCCGATCTGACTGATGGCGCTTTGCACGCCGAGCGCCGAGCCGCCAAGGCCGGGCTTTGCGTATTTCAGCGTGAGGGTGCTTTTCATGCCAAGCTGTATGTGTTCACCCAGCGAATACATGCATATGGCAAGCGTCGCCAATACCTTCGTAGGCGGCAAAACCGCATGCATGCCCATGCCCGCAAGCATGATCACAGCGCCCGCCTTGTACATCGTTTCGGCCGAAAGCGTGTAAAACGCAGCCAATATAAACACAAGCAGTATGCCCGGAATTTCGCGAAAAAACTCCGTAACGCCCCTGTCCATCTCGCCCATATGAACGACCTCGGCCAGGAAATTATCCAGCATGCCTTTATAAAATCCGTAGGAAAGTCCCGTGATCAGAATCGTAAGCAGAAACGCCTTCACGCCGCCCGCCTTAAAAAACGTATCCCATATATTCAGTATGGAGTGTCTTTTGTTCATTGGTCCGTCCCCTCGCCCGTATATTCCCGTGTCCAAATGCTATTGTCAACCGTAAACCCCGTCCACTCGGCATGGCAGTACTCCATCACATCATTCCCCGCCCGCTTCATGCCAAGCTTCTCATAAAATCCGACAGCGCCCTCGTTTGCGCATGTGTACACATTGATATTCTCCTGTCCGCCGGCAGCCTTAAGCGCCTCGTTCATCAGCCTTCGCCCGATGCCCCTTTTCACATACTCTCTGTCTACGCCAAGATCAGTAATAAACATCCAGTACGCAAAATCCGTAATCGCAAGGCAAACGCCGACGAGCTTTTCCCCGTCCCGCGCCGAAAGGCTGATCGAAGCCCTCTTTAAAAGCGTATCCACCCTTTCCAGAAAACGCTCCCGCGGATACTGAGACCCCAAATCCGTCCGAATAAGAAAATCCACATACTCCTTAAGCGAAAGGCGCTCTTCAATAACGGAAATTCCGTTCATACCGTCATCCTCCCAACCGGAAACAGCATATAGCTTTTTCCCGTCTTCGGGCAAGTGAAATCCTGCACGGCGCCGGCGAGTGAAAGACCGTTTTGAGAAAGATATGTAAGCCCGCTAAGAAACGGATTTTCGCTTTCGCAGGGGACAATTATGTATTCAAACCCCGGAACCGTCCACTTTGTCCATCCCTCCGGCTCAATTGCATCGTCCTCACATTCTGCGCCCGCCAAATACAGACCTTCAGAGAAGTTGTTTTCCCACGGCTGAAATGAACGCGAAAAGTCCGTCATAAGCCCCCAGAAGCCAGAAAAATTCCCGTCGGAATCGCGCTTTGCAAGATGCGAAATCTCAGAAAACTTCTGATTCGCCTCCGCCCAGAGCTTTCCCACAAACCCATCCCCGTCTTTTGTGGATCCTTCCCGTCCGATTACGGAAAAGGCGGGTTTACTTATGGAGGTTGTCTTCATTTCATGTATCTCCCTTCAAAAACAAATCGGAATACAGCGCGCTGCACCTGCGCGCTTAACCGCAAAAGGGGCTTAAGCAAAAACAAAGTAACCGCTTAAGCCCCGACAAAACAGCGTCTATGTCTATTCTGCTTCCTTAAGAAACACCCGCTTGATCGCTTCCAGATATCCGTAGCCATACAGATCATCGGGCTCCAGATAGCTGGTTTCCGTCCATTCGTTCCAGCTGTTCACGGTGATGAGCGGCGGAAGGGACGGATGCGCGTCTATGAATTTTTTGGCTTCTCTTAATGCCTTTTCGATATTTTCAGGCGTGCAGTTTTTCATGATGCCGGGTTTGAACCCGATAAAGCGAGGATTGTTGTCCCAGCCTACGGACACATGCGGGAAGTAGGGAAGCGGCATGGATTCGTCAATCTTCGCCCATTCCTTTTTTACATCCTCAAACACGTCCTCATAATTCCTGTCGATGTCGGCAAAATGGCAGAACTGGTAGTGCGTAAGGCTGTCAAAGCCAACAGAGCCGAAATCCCTGGCGGACACATTTTTTTCACCGTCCACGCCGCTTACATTGGTTACGCCCTCATTCCACATCGTGAACTGCAGATGAAGCCCGGGAAGACCGGCCTTCACGCAGGCGCTTCTGAACCATTCTACGGCTTCCTTTGCGCTCTCAACGCCACCGAGTCCCTTTACAAACTTCGGCACATCGTAGATCATGAACACAGGCTTTTGGTCGATGGTGTAGTAATTATCGAGCTTGAAATACTTTTCGATAACCCTCGTCATCGCCCGTTCAAATTCCTTTCGGTCGATTCCGCCGTCCCAGATTACAGTGGCTCCGTCCATGCTGGTGCGCTTATCCCACAGCGAAACTGCGTCATGGTTTGCCCACATGAGATAGAATTTCATTTTGCCGTTGTTCTTCGCCTTCAAAAATCCGTCGTTCAGGCAGTTTTCAAGAAACGGACGCCTGTCATACCAATACCAGTCATAGATGAATACATTTACGCCGTGATCGACCGCGGCTTCGATTTCCATTTCCATCACATAGGGATCCGCCTCGTTCACATATCCCCACAGCGGCTTTCTCGGCCATGTGTGCCCTTCAAATTTCTTTTCGGCATTTTTCACGCTCTGCCATTCTCCCATGCCCTCCGGCCAGAAGATGCGCGTGCGCATTTCATCGCCCGTATATGCGGGCCAGATATATGCGGCGATATCGTATTGCTTCATACGGGTTCCCCCTTGATTTTTTGTATATTATACCGCCTTTCAAAACGCTTCGTCAATTGCGCAAATCGATTTATTGGTGTATAATAATATCAAAATATGCAAGGAGATATGGATATGCAGAAATACGCAGACCGCGCCCTCGCGCTCGGCGCAGCTGACGCCGTGGTTTTCGATATCGATGACATCGTTTTCGACCCCCGCACGCTTCTCAAATGCATGTACGGCTGCACCGATTGGGGGAAAAACCACACCTGCCCCTCCCGTCCGGGCAATCCGACGATGGAACAGTATAAGGACATGCTTACCCGCTATAAAAAGGGAATCATTATTCACACCCATGACAAGGCGCTCTCTCAGAAGATCTCCTTTCAGATCGAAGGCGAAGCCTTCCGCGACGGCTATTATTTTGCATTCTCCATGAGCGACTGCGCGCTTTGCAAAACCTGCGCCGCCACCGAGGACGCGCCCTGCCGCTTTATGTACATGGCCCGCCCCGCCTTTCACAGCGTAGGTATCGACGTATTCAAAACCGTAAGAAAATTCTCTCTTCCCATTCACACGCTTACAGATCAGGACAAGGAAGAACAGAATTGGTACAGCGCGGTGTTTATTGATTAACCGCTGTGCGCGATAAACATAAGAAGCTGCCCCGGTCTGATATGCGCCGGCGCAGCTTCCTATTTTATTTTACGCATCTATTCGCTTTTCAATTCTGCCTGCTTTAATTACGGTTCTTTGGGGATTTATGTATTCTTTCTCCATCAGGAGCTCGCCGATTTCATCTGCTTCAATGCTTCCCGAAAGCGGGTTTTTTACGCCCAGAATTTTCCCCATGACCTTCGCCTGTACTTCGCTTCTTTCAAAAGAAAAATCGGTTCCCTCCATTGTACAGTCTTCAAGCACCAGCCCCTTGCAATAGCAAAGCGGCTGCGTTCCGATAATGCGGCAGCGAACGAGCGTAAGATTCTTGGAATACCATCCCAAATATTCGCCCTTCACCACGCTGTCCGTAACCACGACGTTTTTGCATGCCAGAATGCGTCCTTGGTATCCAATACGGAATTTGAAATGCGCACGTTTTCCGTATACTGGAACGAGTATTTGCCTTTCATGACAAGACGGTCGATATTCACATCCCCGCACTCAAAAAACGGATATTCCGATTCCATTTTGGAGTCCGTCACTTCCACATTTCTGCACTTCCACAAAAACTCCGTGGAAGAAATATCGCATGCCCTCAGCGATACGTTTTCGCATTCCCTGAGCGCCTTGATGCCGTGCAATTTCGTATTCTCAATCCGAACGCCATTATCATACCACAGTGCCGCGCGGCATTTTTCTGTCATCTCACATCCTGAAATTCCCGCGTTTTCCACATGCCAGAAGGGATATCTGAGATTGAAAAAACAATTATCCACCTGCACATTTCTGCATTCCTTCAGCGCCGATTCTCCGTCTTTCGGCCCGTCAAACACACAGGAAGCCACCAATGCATCCAAAATGCCATACAGCGCGCGCTCCTCATCCATCGTCTGATTTCTGATTTCCATACAATTCTTCGTCTCCGATACTGCCGTTATTTTTACTATTATAACATCCCTGTGTGAACTTTCTTAGACAGGATCGTCAAAATATGCATCTTTTATCGGGACGGAAACGAGGAGCCGCTCTGCGTTCACGCGACAGCGTTCATAACCGCCAGAATTTCCTCTCTCGAAGCACTGCCGGTTTCGCCGATCTTTTTAACGGCGACGGCGGATGCGGCTGCCGCCAGCCGCGCCGCTTCCCGTTCCCCGGCGCCCGCCGCAAGCGCGCACGCAAACGCCGCAAGCGACGCATCGCCCGCGCCGCAGATATCAATTTCGCCTTTCACGGGAAAGGCGGGCGTATGAAAGCGTTCTAAGTCGGCGAAAGACGCGAATATGCTTCCCTTTTCACCGATTGTCATAAGTACCTTCGCGCCGGTTTTTTTAGAAAGCAGCATCGCCCTGTCGGACAAATCTTCCGGAAGCGAAAGATTCATACCCAAAAGCGCGTTTCTCAGCTCATCCTCATTGGGCTTCAAAACGCCGTTGATTTTAAAATCCGCAATCCGCTTGCGGCTGTCTGCGATAATCGGCGTTTTCATAGCGGCAAGCCGTGCAAGAACTCTGTCCGTCACAACGCCGAAATCAAACTGGTCGCACACGAGCAGAATATCGATCTTCCCGTCCACATCCTTAAGCCATGAAACGAGCGCATCCTCGGTCTCCTTTGCAATCGGAATATCCGGCGAAAAATCAAGCCGGGGATCCTCGTACATCACATTCGATATGCCCATGCGAATCGGCTTTGCGTATGTGCAGGTGAACCGGTTCTTTTCCTCAATCACCCCGGTCATATCGCATCCGAGCCGACGCAATTGTTTTTTCAGAATATCTCCCCGCCAGTCATCGCCGATCACCCCGGAAACGAACAGTTTTCCGGGCGTCAGCCGCGCCGCATTGACGGCGACATTTCCGCCCGCGCCCGGACTCATTCTTTCGCGAACCACCGGCAGCGGGAAATGCGGCGTTTCTCTGGAAAGCTCGCTTTTTTTCATATCCGCATACCAGTAAATATCCAGCGCCAGATCGCCGAGTACGCCGACGGAAATGTTATCAATTGTATTTATATCAAACATTTTTATACTCCATCAGTCCTCTGTACAGTTCGGGAATCGTAACCGCATGATCGCCCGTAAAGTGCATTCCCCAGCCACCGCGGGAAACCGGGCGGTTTACGATGTTCTTTCGGGGGCGGTAATAGTAATCGGGATCATCATAGCCGATGCGCTTTCTGAAATCGCCCAGATCCTTGATGTCAAAATTCGCAGTGGTGATGCGGAAGGTGTCGTAGCCCAGATTTCTGGAAATGGAAAGCGCCTTCAAAAACACCTCCGGACCTATGACCGATGAACCGAAGTTGAGAAACACGCCGCCGTCCATTCGGGATACGGAATATGCATACCGCTTAAAATCAATGCCGGTGCATTTCCCGATGGCGCTCATATCGCAGATGGGCGACTGATGAATGATATCTGTGCCAAGCGCAATATGATATGTGGCGGGAATATCCATCAGATACATATTGTACAGCACGCAGTCGTCCGCGTGCGGAAACAGCGAAATGTGATTATGGATATACTCCGAGAGCGCTTCTCCGTAGCCGTATCCCTTCTTTGCGCCTTCATTCAGCGCCCGGTTCATATGGGTAAGCGTTTCCTCCCACATGCCGAAGGAGCCGTCTTCAATCGCAGTTGGAACGTCTTCAGAGGTTCCGCCAAGCATCGCAAGCTCAAAATCGTGTATGGAAGACGCGCCGTTTCCGGAAAAATGCGTAATCCAGCCCGCTTTGGCGAGCGCGATCAGATAGCGCGAAAGCCCACACTTGATGACATGCGCGCCTATGTTCACGATCACTTCTCGCCCGTTCTTTCTCGCTTCCGCTATGCGCCCGATCAATTCGTCAAAGCCCTCTG
Source organism: Clostridia bacterium (assembly GCA_017396845.1). GTDB lineage: Bacteria > Bacillota > Clostridia > Christensenellales > Aristaeellaceae > SFHK01. The sequence continues at coordinate 23,033 of JAFQKQ010000096.1, read as the reverse complement.
CGCGGTATTCCTCCGTAACACTTACACCCGGCGTAAGCAGATTATCCGTCGTTACCAGGTTTTTTCTGCCCTTCGCGCTTGCAAGCGCGATTTTCGAAAAATCAAGCTCCTTTTTTCTGCGCATCATATCCATGAAAGAAGCTCCTCTCCGTTAGAAAAATCAGCCGCCGCCGCATGCGCGCCCGCAGTTCTGAGCCTTCGCACCTTGACGGGGTTTTCTTCCGTTTTTGTGCATCCCGCTTCATCCCAGCTGGCGATGCCGAGCGTAAGCGCGCCCGCTTCCCGCCCAAGCGCAATCTCAACCTTTCCGTCTCCCACCACCAGCAAATTCCTTCCCGGCGTTACAAGTCTTCTGAGTATATTTTCCTTTGCGCATGCATCGCTCCCGTCCGGCGCTCCGGCGATTTCATCGAAATATCCGCAAAGCCCCAGTATTTTCGCTTCCGCCTTAACGTCCTTATCGTCCGTTCCGCTGGCCGCAAACAATTTTACGCCCCTTTTCTTAAGCGCCGATAAAAACTCCTCCGCGCCGTTTACGATGTACTTTTTTCTGTCTTCTTTTCCCGATTCCACCGCATCCCGCCGCTTTTGTACCTGTTCCATAAGCCTTTTGTTGTATTCGCGCTTGTATTCCCACGGATCGAGTGCGTTTCCTTTGCGCCTTTTCACCTCGTCGTGGAGAAAGCGCATCTGAAGAATGGTCTGTATGCCCGTAGATTCGTCGATGTAATTTTTTACCAGCCTTTGAACCTCATCTCTGTCCCCCGGTATCATTTCGCACATCAAAGGCTCCATTACGCTTTCCCAGCCCGAACGGAGGCTGGAAATCGTACCGTCAAAATCAAATACCGCCGCCTCCGGGAAAACGCCGGATGTATGGGGCGCAAAAATCAGCATTTTTCTCTCCCGCCCTTCCGTAAAACTGCGCATGCATTATCGTCTCGATTATTATGTTAATTGGTTTAACATTTACATTGTAGCATAACCTCATGCGCATGTCAACGCCTCCGCCCCGATATTGCTTCACGAAAAGAATCATGCTATAATGAATAAAAACGCAGGAAAGAACGTTTGCTATGCAAAAGGGAAACGAAAACGCCGCCCGCGCGCGCAATGCGGAGTACAACAAGCGCGTGAATCGGCTGAGCATACTCAAAATACTGAAAAGAAAACCCGCGTCCCGCATCGAGCTCTCGAGCGAGACCGGCCTCACCCGCGCCGCCATCACACTGATCACGCGGGAAATGCTTTCGGAAGGTCTGATTGCAGAGGGCGAAACCGCGCCCCGCGCCAAAAAGGGAAAAACGCCGATTCCGCTCTCGGTAAATCCCGAGGCGTTCTATGCCGTCGGCGTATATTGGACGCGAACGGGCGCAGAGATCGGGCTTTCGGATTTTTCCGGAAATATCCTCTCCCGGAAAACCGTCTCTCTTCCAGTCGCCGGCGACCTTCAGCCGCTTGCGGACGGAATACGCGCGCGTCTTCGGATGCACGCAGATAAGAGCATCATCGGCATAGGCGTATCCGCGCCGGGACCCCTGGACGCAGAAAACGGCGTAATCCTTCATCCCCCATATTTTGACAAATGGCGCAATACCCCCGTAACGAAAACGCTGACGGATGCGCTGTCCCTGCCCGTATACCTTGAAAAGGACGCGTATGCGCTGGCGAAATATCATCTTGAGACGGGCGGCAGCCGCGATTTTCTTTTGCTGCTCGTTGACAGCGGCGTAGGCTCCGGCGTTGTTACGGGCGGAAAGCTGCTCATCAGCGCCAATCAATACACAAGCGAGCTCGGACACATTTCCATTCGCTTTGACGGCAAAAAATGCGCCTGCGGAAACAGAGGCTGCCTGGAAAAATACGCTTCTATTCCAAACCTTCTGGAGGAATCGGGCGGCAGATACAAAAGCTGGAATGAAATCATCGACAACGGAGATGACCAATTGATTGAGCGCGAAGCGGAATACCTGAGCGCAGGCATAATCACCATAAAAAACCTTGTAAATATTGACACAGTGTATTTAGCCGGTCACATCAAATACGGCTTTGAACTCCTCTCGGAAAAGATGCAGAAAATCATTCGGGAGCGCTCCATGCTGAAATCGCCCGTTTCCATACTCCCCTCGTTTTCCGCTTCCGAATTCGGCGTATCCGCCGCAGCCAATCTCGTGTTTTCAAAGCTTCTTGAGAATCTATAGGTTTATCACGTCTATCCGGTAAACGAAAAGCCTGTTTTGAAACGAAAAACGCATGCAATATTCTATAAGAACACTGTATGCGTTTTCTGTCACGCAATCGCCATACCCAGAACCGCTGCGAGAAGGATGGTATATATGGGCGAAAGCTTCTTTTTAAAAATAAGCCTCGGAAGATAGGTAAAAAGGAGGAGGACGATCGTAACAGCCGCCGCTTTTATCTCAAACGAACCGCCGTTTTCTATATCAAATGCATTTCCCAGAATCAGATATGCGCCCATCGCCAGCACAATGCCGACTACGCAGGGCTTCACGCATGAGAGAATCGCCTGCATCCACGGCTTTTTAAGCAGCTTTTTAAGCCCCGCCGTCACCAGCAGAATAATAACGAACGAAGGAAGCACTACGGCGAAGGTGGCAAGCAAAGCGCCAAGTACGCCCGCCTGAGAGCTTCCGACATATGTCGCGAGATTTACCATGATGGGCCCCGGCGTGGATTCGCTGACAGCAATCATATAGCTGAGCGCATCGTCCGTAAGCCAGCCGTAGGAGAGCACCACGTCGCGGATCAGCGGAATCGCGCCGTACGCGCCGCCGAATGCGAACAGACCCACCTTCAGAAATCCCAGAAATAACTCCGGATAGATCATTTCTTTCCGCCTCCCTCCGCATGCTTTATCTTCCTGACGCCAAACAGGGAAAGCCCGAACAGCGCAGAAGCGAGCATGAGCGCAATGGTCGAAATTTTGACGGAAAAGATATTGATCAGGAGCATCGCTATCGCGGAAACAATCATTACCGAAAGCGGCAGCGCCTTTTTCTTCATCTTCCGGATCATCGCAACGGCCGCATCCAGAATCACTACGCCGACCGCAATCTTAATTCCCCAGAATGCGCGCGCGACGATTTCAATCTCCAGAAAGCGGTTCAAAAACATGGAAAGTGCGTAGATGATGAGAAACGACGGCAGAATCATACCGATGGTCGCAATCACAGAGCCCAAAAGCCCCGCCTGTTTGAAACCCACATAGGTGGAAAGATTGATGGCGATCGGCCCGGGCGTGGATTCCGCGACCACCGTCATATTCATCATTTCATCGTGCGTAATCCACTTTTTCTTCTCCACGCAGTGATGCTCGATCATCGAAAGCATGGCGTACCCGCCGCCGAAGGTAAAAAGGCCGATCCGCGCAAAGCTTAAAAACAAATCGGCAAGCAGCCGGATTTTGCCCCTCGTTCCATCCTTCATACCCATCATCTCCCGGTTATTTCGTATCCCGCCTCATCCAAGGCATTCAGCGCCTCATGAAAGCGCTCCTCTTTTACAAGTATATAGTCCGTGTTGTACGTGGAAACCGTAAACACGCCGATTCCCGAATCCTTAAGCACATTCAGAATTCCGGAAAGTATGCCGACCAAACAAAAATCCAGCACGCCCTCGATTCGAAACGCCCGCCAGCCATCCTCGCGCGCAAGCACATTTTGAGGAACATATTCCGTCTCCGCGACAAGCGAATTTTCTTCATCCGTCTTTCCGATAAAGACGAGCGGCCTTGAAAAATCCACCGTTTGATAGGATTCAACCCTGCACACGGTAAGCGCCTCGCTGAGCGCATGAATCTTCACCTTTATTACTGCTCCTTTCCCAGATACATGGAGTCAAACAGCCTTTTTCCGGCAGCCGTCTTCACCGTATGATCGCAGAAGGCCTGAATTGCGTCCTTCGTCATATTCCCTTCTTTTGCATTTACCAGAAAATCCGCTTCCAGCAGGATCTGATAATCCATGCCGTCAACGCTCGTCACGGTGTGATGATGGGAAACAAGAAACAAAAGCCTCTCCTTAACTTCCATAGGAATTTCAAACGCATCAAGAAACGGCGCAAGGATTTCCCCGCTCATCTCCTCCTGAAGCTTTCCGTTTGCGTTTCCAAAGCGCTCTCTCAAAATCGGGCAGGAAATATCGTGAACAACCGCCGCCATTTCAAGAATATCCTGCGTCTCTCTGTCAAGCCCCTCGAGCCTGCCGATCAGACGCGCATACGCATGAACCTTCAGAAAATGTTCAATATCCCGAACACTGCCTTTATAAAAATGAATCATCGCTTCCGTCATCCGGCTAATCATTTCATTCACACTCCGATGTTTTTTGTAATTATATCAGAGCATTTTTAAGATTTGCGGTAGCCAGAGGAAAACGGCCTTCGCCGCGTTTGAAGCAAAATGGCAACGGCAAAAGATATTAACCGCGAATTCCAGACGGTGTACTTGCCTCTTTCCGCCATTCCGTCAGATAAGCACTGTCCGCTTAAGCAGCGGCGCCCAATCTCCCTTTGGGGCTTTCGCACAGCGCATAAAAATTTGTCTCCATCCCGTCATATACCTCCTCCCTTTACAATCCGCTTCGGAAATTATATAATAAATCAGAAATTTCAGAAAATGCAAAAGAACCCCCACGCCGCGCGCAAATCACCGCCTCAATTTTCCCGTAATAACCAAGCCGAAAGCCCCGGCAAAGCCCTTTACGCCGATCGGCGAAAGAAACGGCGTCAAACAAGAAATTCTGCGCGCATGCGAAAACGAGTATTCTGTATCAGGCAGTCATTCTATATCCTACACCAATTGCTTATTAAACACACAAGGAGGCCAACCAGATGATGAATTATCTCAGCCGGAAGCACGACATTAGAAGCTTTTCCGTATGTCCCGAAAACTTCACCGGCGAAAAGGGCAAGGCCGGCATGGCCACAGAGGGCACCGGCGCAGCGTGCGCAAGGGATTTAGGACAGGGATGGAAAGTTTCTCCCTCCGTGGACGTTCCCGCCGGAACCGTTTTTACCATGGCGGACATATGCGGCATGGGCGCGATCAAGCACTTCTGGATTACCTACGCCGCGCCTGCGCTGCGCGATTTGATTCTGCGCATCTACTGGGACGGAAGCAAAACGCCCTCCGTTGAAGCGCCGCTAGGCGATTTCTTTGCAAGCGCCACCAGCGAATACCGCCAGCTAAACAGCCTCGCCGTGTGCGTCAACCCCCGAAGCGGCTTAAACTGCTACTGGGAAATGCCCTACCGGAAGGGCTTTAAAATGACGCTTGAAAACAGAAACGACAAGGGCGCCCGCATATACTATCAGATCGACTGCGAAGAAAAGGCTGTGGGCGACGATGCTCTGTACTTCCATGCGCAGTTCCGCCGCGTAAATCCCCTTCCCTACAAGGATGTATACACCATTGTAGACGGCGTTCAGGGAAACGGGCAGTATGTGGGCACATACCTGTATTGGGGCGTAAACAACAACGGCTGGTGGGGCGAAGGCGAAATCAAATTCTATATCGACGGTGATACCGACTTCCCCACCATCTGCGGAACCGGCACCGAGGATTACTTCTGCGGCTCCTATGATTTTGACCTGGGCGACCGCTATCAGGAGTATTCCACGCCCTATACGGGACTCAGTAAAATCGATGCAGCGGACGCGCTCTATAAAGCCAACCGCCGCTTCAACATGTACCGCTGGCACATTCAGGATCCGATTTACTTTAAAGAGGATCTGCGCGTGACCATCCAGGCGCTTGGCTGGCGCTCCGGCGGCCGCTATCTCCCGCTTCAGGACGATATCTCATCCGTCGCTTTCTGGTATTCCGACCGCATGGACGATCAATACCCTACTCTTCCGGACAGAGATGCGCTTGAGATTATCTGACAGCAAATAAAAACGGACAGCAATCGCGCAGTCCGTTTTTTATACCCGATTTTTACAGGAACAGGCAGGTTCCGATAAAGCACAGCGCAATGCTGATCCACTGGGTACGGGTGATTTTTTCACGGAAAAAGATGAGACCCGCAAATGTAGAAAATATAATGGTTCCGCCGGTTACAAAGGGATACTGCACCGTTGCGGGCAGGCTTTTTGCGGCGATGAGCTGCATGAGATAGGATGCGCCGCCGGCAAGGGCGGATATAAACGCAAGAACGCCCAGAAGCTTTACGGGCGGGAACGGCTCAGAAAAATTCTTTTTCATTCCGGCCAGCATGATCACAGGCACGCATAGAACAAAGCGGAACAAGCCCGACCACATGACAAATTCGGCGGAGGCTACGGTTTGATATGTATTTTCGATCTGATGATATTTGGACAGCACGCTCACAAAGCCGTTCAGCACAAATACCGCCGCAAGCAGCATGAGCTGCGAAGCCGTCGGCTTTCCTTTTCCGAGATTTACAATCACAATTGCAATCAAAATCAGTATAACGCCTAATGTGCGCAAAACCGTAAGCGGCTCTCCAAAGAACAATACGCCCCATACATACGGCGTAATCATACCGCCCGACATCAGAAACAGCGTATATAGCGCCATGTTTCCGTAGCGCAGTATGCGAAAGCCCAACAGCGTATAAGCGCTTGCCAAAAGCGCAGTCATAAGCGCAAGAATAATGGAATACGGCGCAAAATTCAATCGGCAGCCGCCAATAAAAAAGAATACTGCCGCCGTAATCAGGCCGCTTGCCGCGCTGAAGCTCAGGGACGCTGTCATTTCAACGCCTGCGCCCTTCTGATACCTTTTGCTGACGGCAAAATCCAGCGCCAGCAAAACGGCGGAAAGCGTAATCAACAGATAATTCATATACTTTCATCTCCCATCAAAATTGGATACAGTATACCACCAAAAAGCATATAATTCCATGTCCTTTTATCACCGTGCAAGCATTTAATATATCCTCCCAAAAAGTGCAAACGCCGATTGAAACAAACAGCGTTTTGCGGTATACTTTACGCAGCAACACATCAGGAGCTTTTTTTATGAAAAAGAACGAGCCTTACATACGAATACGGGAAAACGCGAAAATCGCCGTTTTGATGGTGCACGGAATCGCAGGCACACCCGCGCAATTTGAGGCGCTGATTCCTTTGATTCCGGAGGATTATTCCATATACAATATACTTCTCGACGGGCACGGAAAAACGGTTCTCGATTTCGGAAAAGCGTCCATGAAAAAATGGAAAGCGCAGTTTCGGAAAACGCTTGAGGACCTACGAAGGCAGTATGACGGTATATTCATCGTCGCGCACTCCATGGGCACGCTGTTTTCCATACAACACGCCGTTGAGAATCCCGATAAAATTCTCCGTCTTTTTCTTTTGTCCGTACCTACGCGCCCGTTTCCGCGCGTGTCGACCGTTCGCGCCTCCTATGCCATTATGCTCGGAAGGGTGAAAAAAGGCGACAAAATTGCACACGCTTTGATAAAAGGTACCAGCATTCAGCTGGAAAAGGGGATTTTTCCCTATATTACATGGATTCCCCGCTTGATCGAGCTGCTCTTTGAATGCAGAAAAACGCGGAAAATGCTTCCGAAGCTCGCAATTCCTTCCGATACGTTCCAGTCTCAGGCAGACGAGCTGGTGAGCGCCCGGTCAATCAAGGATCTTAATACTCACCCGTACATCAAGAATACCGTACTTTTTCATTCCGGGCATCTATTGTACGGCGACGAGGATCTTGTTCTTCTGAAAAGATACATGGAGGAAGCCGTAAAAGAAATTCAGAAAACTCAAACGCAGTAACAGGAGGAATTAACCATGCTCTATCTGCTCCTTGCCATACTTTCAAGCTCTCTTATATCCATCATCATGCGCCTGAGCACAGGGCGCACAAAGAGCGAACGCGGAATGCTTTTATCCAACTATTTCGTGTGCTCGCTGGTTGCGGCGCTCTACTCCGGCGCAGATGCTCTCTTCCCCTTCAACGGCGGTTTTCCGCGCGATCTCGGCCATGCGCTTGCGCTCGGCTTTGTGGGCGGCTTTCTGTTTCTGGCAGCGTTTATACTGTTTCAGAATAACGTAAAGAAAAACGGCGTAGTGCTGTCATCTTCATTTATGAAGCTGGGGCTTCTGGTTCCGATCATGCTCTCCATCGCAGTATTTCACGAAACGCCCCGCTGGTTTGAAATCGTAGGCTTTATACTTGCGCTCTTCGCCATTGTTTTGATCAATTACCAGCCGGGCGAAGGCAAGGCGTCCTCCGCATGGGGGCTGATACTTCTTCTGCTGGTAGGCGGCGCAGCGGATTCAATGACGAAAATCTTTGAAGAAACGGGCGAAGCGGCTCTCTCCTCGCAGTTTCTGTTCTATATATTCCTGTCGGCGTTCATTCTGTGCCTGATCATGCTGATCATCGAAAAAAACATGCCCTCCAAGATGGATCTCCTCTTCGGTGCGCTGATCGGAATTCCAAATTATTTCAGTTCCCGCTTTATTCTCAAAGCGCTTGCCGATTTGAACGCAGTCGTGGTATACCCCGTGTACAGCGTATGCACGATACTGGTTGTAACCATCGTCGGCATAATCGCATTTAAGGAGCGGCTGAAAAAGCAGCAATGGCTGGGACTTGCCGTAATCATCGTATCTCTGGCGCTATTAAATCTGAATGCGGGCGTATAAGAGCGCTAAATGGCAACGATACCTTTGTTCCCTTTCTCCTGTACGCATTTTGAATTCTGTGATATAATTGGTTCATCGAAAAAACATCATAATAATGGAGGAAGCAGTGATGGCGAAGGCGCAGGTTCTTTCGGGCCTTGACAATTTGAATTTGGCGCATGACAAACTTTTTTCAAAGCGCGTCGGCCTTATGACGCATCCGTGCGGGTACGATTCCAATCTTCAAAGCGGCATTGATATTTTAAGCAAGAACTACAAGCTTACAGCGCTGTTTGCCTGCGAGCACGGCATTCGCGGCACCGCGCAGGGCGGCGACCATATTTCGGACGAAACCGATCCGGAAACCGGCGTACCGGTATACTCCTTATACGGAAGCACAAGAACGCCCACGAGCGATATGCTTAAGGACGTAGACGTGCTCGTTTTCGATTTTCAGGACGTGGGCGCAAGATTTTACACCTACCTCTACTCCATGGCCAACGCCATGATCGCCTGCGCACGGGACTCAAAACAGATGGTGGTGCTCGACAGAATCAACCCCATCGGCGGCGAAATCGTACACGGCACGCTGCTTGACGAAAACTTTCATTCGTTTGTCGGCGAATACGCAGTTCCCACGCGTTACGCGCTCACCATCGGCGAGTTTGCGCTGTTTGTAAAGGATCATCTGAAGCTGGATATAGATCTTACCGTCGTTCCCGTGACGGGCTGGAAGCGAAGCATGCTCTGGCGGGACACGAACCTCACCTGGACTCCCCCCTCTCCCAACATGCCTACCCCCGAAACCGCGCTCGTCTATCCCGGAACATGCATATTCGAAGGCACAAATCTATCCGAGGGACGCGGAACCACTACGCCCTTTGAGGTAATCGGTGCGCCGTTCATTGATCCGGCCGGATTGGAAGCGCGCATGCGCAGCATGAACCTTCCCGGCATAGGCTTTATGCGCGCAAGCTTTGTTCCCACGTTTTCAAAGTGGGCGGGCGAGATGTGCATGGGCGTAAGAATGTACGTACAAAACGCGCAGGCAGACGCGTTTGCCGCCGGACTCTACCTGCTGGAAGCGATTCTGGACATGTATCCGCAGGACGCGAAATTCTTAGGCGAGGACGCAGGCGCGCTCGCCGGCATTAACCTTCTGCTCGGAACGAGCGATTTCAGAACCGGAAAAACGGACGCGAAGGGCTTGATCGATATGCACAAGCCGCAGATTGAAGAATTCAAAAAGCAGAAAACCGCGTGGCATATTTACGCTTGATAAGGAGGTCAAAAAAACATGCTGATCAGAAAAGCCGCCGCATTCGAAAGAAACGAGATTTTCCGCCTGTGGAACGAAAGCGCGGACAGCGGCGAAGTGGTATACAAGCCGCTGAATCCGGACAGCTATAAAAAGCTGTTTCTGGACAACCCCCACTACGACGGCGCGTACGATTTCGTATCGGAAGAAGACGGAAAAATCATCGGCTTCATTTCCGGCGCGGAAAAGAAAATCTTTCTCCCCGGCGAAACGCACGAGAATACGCCCGGATACATAACCGCCATATTTGTAGACAAGGCCTTCAGAGGACGCGGAATCGGAAAGGCGCTGCTTAACGCCCTTGAAGACGCATTTCGAAAAAACGGAAAAAAGAGCGTAATGTCCTCCGGCAACAACCCCATCAACCTTCCGTGGTATATTCCCGAAACGCCCGGGCACGACCACAACAATGCCCCCGGCACGGACGTTATGTCGATGGGCTATGAATTCCTTCTGAAAAACGGGTATAAGGATCTTCACAGGGAAGTCGCCATGTATCTGGAGCTTTCGAAGTACGAAAAAGCGCCCGAGATCGAGGAAATCAGAAGCCGCCTCAAGTCTGAAGGCATCACGGCCGGACGGTATGACTGCGCGCTTAATTGCGAATTCGACGGCATGTGCGACCGCGTCGGCAGCGAATACTGGCGAAAGGTGCTTAAGGACGAAACGACCTGCGAAAACCCCCGCGTAATACTCGCGGGCGTAACAAACGGGCATATCGTCGGCTTCACGGGACCTGTAGACCTTGAGCCCTCCGGAAGAGGCTGGTTTACCGGCATTTGCGTGGATCCGCTGTTTGAAAAACGAGGGATTGCGACCGTAATCTTTAACGACCTCATGCATGAATTCATACTGGAGGGCGCAAAATTCTCGACGCTCTTTACGGGCGTTGACAACCACGCGCAAAAGCTCTATAAGCGAACCGGCTTTAACGTAAAAAGAACGTTTGCCATCATGAAAAAAGAAATCTGACGGGAGGAAAATCACATGGATGGAAATCGCAAGGTAATTATGGCCGTCGGCGCACATACGGGCGACGCACAGCTGACCATGGGCATGCTGCTTGCCAAGCATGCACAGATGGGCGACAAAGTGGTTATCGTGGATCTGACCGCAGGCGAACGCGGCTGCCCGAAGGATAAGACCGTAGAAGAGTTCCGCGCCTATAACGTAGACTGCGCAAGGCAGTTTGCCGAAGCGCTCGGCGGCGAATCCGTAGTATTCGACGTGCCGGACGGCGAACTGTACGATTCCAAGGAAATCGAAATCAGGCTTGCACGGCTGATGCGCGAATACCAGGTGGACGCAGTGCTCTATCACTGGAAAAACTCCATCCATAAGGATCATATTCAGGCGCATACGATCACGGAAAACGCCGTATTCTTCGCATCCCTTCCCACATTTGAACTGGACGGCCTGAAGCCCGCCCCCATCCGTCAGTTCCTGTGCGCCGAAAACTGGGAAGACGCGGAAGGCTTTGAAGCGCAGTACTTCTTCGATGTAACGGACGCATATCCCCTCTGGGAAAAAGCCATCAAGCTCCTCTGGCTCTCCGAGCATTCCACATCGATGAAATACCTGCGCTATTACGACGCCCTTTCCGTAACGCGCGGCGCGCTGGTGAGAAAGGACAGAGCCACCTGCTTCTGCACCACCCAGCCGCGGAAGATTGTGATGGAAAGCCTGTAAAAAGGGATTACCCGTTTAAAGCTGTTTGAATATCAAAAAGGATGCGGCAAAAAGACAATTTGCCGCATCCTTTTTTCAATAAAACCACTCTCAGAATCACAGTTCCATCTGCTCGCCCGTCCTTCCCGCAAGCGGGGTCGGCATGGGGTAACGGAGCTCGGTTCGCCTTTTTCAGGCCGCCGTCCGTTTCCCGATCAAAAAGGACTGCCGCACTTTGTGCAGCAGTCCCTGTCACTATTCTCTTTTCAGCGTGAATACGGTTTCTTTGTCCTCCGCTTTTTTTCCGAAGGCGTCCTCGCCGTTTCTGATCATGCGCTTAATTTCGATTGTATCCGCATTTTTGGCGTTCACGCGGGCTTCGCCCAGCGTAAGCGCCCGGTCGTTTACGCGCTTCATATTGATCTCACGGATTCTTTCCCTGAGCTCCTCATCCTCTTTGCCCCACGGATACGGCATGCGGCAGAACGGATCGCCCATACCGGTCAGTCCGGCTTCGTCGCCGTAATAGAGGCACGGCATGCCGGGTAGGTGGCAGACCAGTTCCCACGCTTTCACAAACCGCTTCTTGCCGAGCGCATATTCTTCCTTGCTAAGCGGTATGAACGCGCGCTTTTCTCTTTCGGGTTCCAAATTTTCGTTTCCGGAAAGCATGTTGATGATGCGCGGGCGGTCATGGCTTCCCAAAAGGTTCATCATGGAATACATCATGGGCCTTGGAAGCGTGCTCATCTGATGATTGATAATCTCCGAAAGCTGATATGCATTGGTTTTTCCGGTGAAAAAGTCGATAACCGCGCTTCTCAAGGGATAGTTCATCGTGCTGTCGAGCGTATCGCCCAGCGCATAGGAGCGCAGCTTTCCATAGGCAATTTTGTTGGAAGGATCCTCCCACACTTCGCCGATCACGGCGTTTTCGCGCCCTTCGGCCTTTACGCGCTGTCTGAGCTGACGGATAAAATCCATCGGAAGCTCGTCCGCCACATCCAGACGCCAGCCGGAGGTTCCCCTTTTGATATAGTGCGCGGCGACTGCGTCCTTTCCGCGAACGATGAAATCCAGATACTTGGGATCCAGCTCGTTCACGTTCGGAAGCGTATCAAAGCCCCACCATGCGTCGTAGTCGTCTCTGTCTTTTCCGAAGCGGTACCAGGAAGCGTACTTCGATCCGGCAGACTGATACGCGCCGATACCCTCGTAAGTTTTGAATTTATTGAAATAGCGGCTGTCCGCGCCGGTGTGGGAGAACACGCCGTCGAGCACAACGTGCATGCCTTCGTCCTTAAGCGCCTGCATAAGCTCGTCAAATTCCGCGTTCGTTCCGAAGGACGGATCGATTTCCATATAATCGCCGGTATCATATTTATGATTTGACCGGGCGCGGAATATGGGGTTAAAGTACAGCGCATTTACGCCGAGGCTTTTGATATACGCAAGCTTTTCAAGAACGCCCTTTAAGTTGCCGCCGAAAAAGTCGATGGCTTCGCAGTCTCCGCCCTTGGGCGCAAGTCTGACCTCGGGCGCTTCGTCCCAGGATGCATGAAGGTACGCGCCTCTTCCATGGGGCTTTACGGCTTTTCCGCCGATATGGAAGCGATCCACCATGATCTGCATCATAATGCTCTTTCTCATCCATTCGGGCGTTGAAAACGCCGGATCGTATACGGTAATCTGAAAGGACGGGGGTTCAAACGCAAATTCCCCGCAGGTCTCGCCCTCCGGCTTTCCGGCAAATACGCGGCCGCGCGCGGTATCAATGATAAAGTAATACCACACAAGCCCTACGCTTTTTCCGACCGGAACCATCGCCTCATATCCGCCGCCTGTGAGCGGGCGCATGGGATATAATTCCTCGCGGTTGTTCTTCCACATGCGCACATATGCTCTTTCGCACCCGCCGTATACGCGCAGCCGAAGGCGAACAAAGCTTCCCACAGGCATTGCGCCCTGCGGGAAGCGGTCTGATTCGGTATACGGGTTGTGCCAGGGGCGCGTCATAACTGCACCTTGTCAAGATGCCATACCGCATCGTTGTATTCCTGGATCGTGCGGTCGCTGGCAAAGATCCAGGAGCGGGCGGTATTGATGATCGCCTTCTGCGTCCACTGATTTTTATCCTGATAATTCTGTCCGAGCATCGTCTGCGCACGGACATAGCCGGGCAGATCGCTGAGCACAAAGTATTCGTCCGCAAGATGTCCGTTTCCGCCGAAGAGGAGGGAATGATACAGATCGCGGAACAGGCCGGGCTCGCCCGGGCAAAGGGTGCCGTCGATCAGCTGCGTAAGCGCGCGGCGGATCTCATGGTTGGTCTCAAAGATGCTGCTGGCGCGGCTGGGCGCGGAATAGGCAGCTTCCACTTCCTCGGCGGACATGCCGAAGATGTAGATGTTCTCGGGACCTACGGCGTTAAAGATTTCAACGTTTGCGCCGTCCATCGTACCGATGGTCACAGCGCCGTTCATCATGAACTTCATGTTTCCGGTGCCGCTGGCTTCCTTGCCGGCGGTGGAAAGCTGCTCGGATACGTCCGCTGCGGGTATCATAAGCTCCGCCATCGATACGCAGTAGTTCTCAACGAACACAACGTTCATAAGCTCTTTGGCGCGGGGATGGGAATTGATGAGGGTCGCAATTTCGTTGATCAGGCGGATGATCAGCTTTGCGCGGTAATAGCCCGGCGCAGCCTTTGCGCCAAAGATATAGGTGCGCGGCTGGCAGACATAGTTCGGATCGTCCACGATGCGGTTGTAGCGGATGAGAATCGCAAGCGCGTTCATCAGCTGGCGCTTATACTCGTGAAGTCTCTTGGCCTGAATATCGAAAATGCTGTCGGGGTTTACATCCACGCCCTGCAGGCGCTTGAGTCTTTCGGCCAGGCGAACCTTGTTGGCGTGCTTGACGGAAGCAAACTTTTCGATAAACGCGGGGTCGTTCTTGAACGCTTCCACGTCCGCCAGGCGCGGATAATCCTTGCGCCAAACGTTTCCGATGGTCTCGTCCAGAAGGCTGGACAGGCGGAAGTTCGACTGCATCAGCCAGCGGCGATGGGTAACGCCGTTGGTAATGCCGATAAACTTCGAAGGCTCTGCCAGATAGAAATCGTGGAAGGTATTCTTCTTCAGGATATCTGCGTGAATCTGGCTTACGCCGTTGACCATGTGAGACATGGCTACGCACAGATTCGCCATGTGTACCTGACCATAGCCGATGACCGCCATGTGTCCGATGCGCTCCCACTGACCGGGATAAAACTTCCAAAGTCTGTCGCATACGCGGCGGTTGATCTCTTCCAGAATCATATAGATGCGCGGAAGCTGCAGGCGCACCATCTCCTCGGGCCACTTTTCAAGCGCCTCGGCCATAACGGTATGGTTGGTGTAGGCAAACGTGCGGCGGGTGATATCCTCCGCCTCTTCCCACGAAAGATCCATATCGTCGATGAGTATGCGCATAAGCTCCGGAATCGCCATACCGGGATGCGTATCGTTTACATGCAGCGCAACCTTTTCCGGGAAGATTTTGAAATTCTTTCCGTATACCTTGACGAAGTCGTTTACGGCATACTGAACGGATGCGCTGGAGAGGAAGTACTGCTGCTTTAAGCGCAGCTCCTTGCCCTCGTAGTGATTGTCTTCGGGGTAGAGAACCTTGCTGATAACCTCGGCAATCTCCTTTTCCTCTACGGCTCTTGCATAATCGCCGCGGTTAAAGGACTGCATATCAAGGCTCTTGGTCGCGCGGGCGCTCCAGCACCTGAGCATATTGACCATGTTGCTGTCATAGCCGATGACGGGCATGTCGTAAGGCACGGCCTGTACGGTCGCGTAATTTACATGGCGGTACTTGATGCGTCCGTTTTCCTCATAGGACTCCACATTTCCGCCGAAATGTACGTCGACCGTCTGGTCGAGGCGGCATACTTCCCACATATTGCCGTTTTCCAGCCAGTTATCCGGCATTTCCACCTGAAAGCCGTTTACGATCTTCTGACGGAAAAGGCCGTATTCATAGCGAATGGTCATGCCCATGGCGGGAAGATTCAGCGTGGTGAGAGAATCCAGGAAGCAGGAAGCAAGGCGGCCCAGACCGCCGTTTCCAAGACCCGGCTCGGGCTCTTGCTCGAATATAATGGAACCGTCCAGCCCCAGCTCTTTGAGCGCGCGGACATAATTTCCCTCGTTGACCAGAGAAACCATAGTGTTGTGAAGCGCGCGGCCTACCAGAAATTCTGCAGACAGATAATACAGCTTCTTGCAGCCCTGGTTTTTGCGCTCGCCGCGGGAAATGGCGCGGCTTTTCATCACTTCGTCGCGAACCGTCTGCGCAAGCGCGTCATACATCTGCGCACGGGTTGCGTCGGTAATATCAACGCCGTAGTTCCTTTCCAGCTTCTGCAAAATGGAAGCTTTGATTTCATTTACAGACATGCGATTGACAGGCATTTCAGATCCCCCAATTGACCAGATGATTCATCCATTATATCAAATGACCGCGCATAATACAAGCCAAACAGCCCTTCGCGGCTCAGATTTTCGTCTTTTGCTCACAAATTGCAGCCTATTTTTTTGTTAAATACCGAATTCTTTGCGCATTTTATTAAGCCTGAACGCATGAAACAGGGCTCGTTTTATAAAAAAAACACGGATGCGTGCGCAGGTATTTGGATTCCGCTCGTTTTCAATATGCATTATTGCGTAATTTTCTCATTTGTTGTATACTGTATTGTGAATTGATATATCCAAAACGGAGGTCGTCCCCGGTATGTATAAAGGATTTTTTAAGCGCGTTTTCGACTTTGCTTTCGCCCTCGTCATGCTGATGATTCTGCTGATTCCTCTGCTCCTGATCGCGCTGATTATCAAGCTCGATTCAAAGGGTCCGGTTCTTTTTACGCAAAAGCGCGTGGGCAGGGATAAAAAGCACTTCACGATCTATAAATTCCGCTCTATGAAAACGGATGCGCCCGGCAATACCGCCACCCACCTTCTAAAGGATCCGGAAGCGTTTATCACGAAAACCGGAAAATTCCTGCGAAAATCGAGCCTTGACGAGCTTCCGCAGCTGATCAATATTCTTACCGGCGACATGTCTCTGATCGGCCCAAGACCCGCGCTTTGGAACCAGTACGACCTGATCGAAAAAAGGGACGCATTCGGCGCCAACGCCGTTCGCCCGGGGCTTACGGGTCTTGCGCAGGTAAGCGGACGCGACGAGCTTGAAATCGGCGAAAAGGCGCGTCTGGACGGCGAATATGTAAAAAACATCACGTTCATCGGCGATATGAAGATCATATTTGATACGTTCAAAAGCGTTTTGTCTTCAAAGGGCTACCGGGAGGGCAAAAAATGACGAGCAATCAAACGCCGCTGGTATCCGTAATCCTTAGCACCTTCAGAAGAGACGAATCTCTTTTGAAAGCCGCCGAGTCGCTTTCAAAGCAGACGTATAAAAATATCGAGGTTCTCATCGCGGACGACAACGCGGATAAAGCCTGCAGCGAAAAAGTCAGCAAGATCTGCGGCCGCTTCGGCTTTATTCACATTCAAAACGCAAAAAATCTGGGCTCCGCCGAAAACAGAAACAACGCCGTTCGTCATTCAAGCGGCGAATATATCGCGTTTCTGGACGACGACGACGAATACTTCGAAAGCAAAATCGAGCGCCAGCTCGGCTGCATGCTAAAAGAAAAAGCGGATGCCTGCATAGAAAATCTCCTCCTTACCGACGAAAACGGAAAGTACATCGAAACGCGCACGCGGGAATACATGCGGGGTATAGATCAAAAGGCGCTCATGAGCTGTCATTTGAAATACCATATGTCCGGAACGGACAGCCTGATGTTTACAAGGGTGTATTTTGATGCAATCGGCGGTTTTCCGCCGATCAACCGCGGCGACGAATTCTATCTGATGTCCCGCGCCATCGAAGGCGGCGGAAAAATTGTGTATCACGATGAAACCGGCGCGAAGGCGGTTGTGCATTCCGAAAGCGGCCTTTCGGGCGGAAACAGCAAGCTGATCTGCGAAAAAGAACTTTTCCGGTATAAAAAGCAGTTCAAAAGCCGGCTTTCCAAAGCCGATTGGCGCTATATTGTCATGCGCCACCATGCGGTAAACGCGTTTGCATACGTGCGCATGAAAAAGTATTTTCGTTTTTTTCTTTCGGGCGTTTTTGCGTTTCTGTCTGCGCCCGTTATGTGCCTTCGCTTTCTGAAAGACAGGTTCCTTAAAGGGAGTGAAAAGAAATGATTTCAAGCCAGAAGCAGTTTAAGCGCCTGTCGCACATGACCGAGGGCCTGTATGAGCCCTCAGAGCGCGAAACGGCGCAGATGAAAAAAGTGCTTTTAATGATCTACAAGGACGTTTTTTCTGCATGCGAGCAAAACGGAATCACACTTATGATGTGCGGCGGAACGGCGCTCGGCGCGGTTCGCCACGGCGGCTTCATACCGTGGGACGACGATGTGGATCTTCTTCTGACGCGTGAGGATTATGAAAAATTCAAGCAGATATTTCATAAGGCGCTCGGCGACAAATACGTTCTTCAGGTTCCCAATGCCGACGGCTGCGAAATCTCCAACCTCTATATGAAGGTAATCCTGAAGGGCACCGAGAGAAAAGAGCTTCTCAAACTAAAAGCGCCCGGGCTTCACGGTTTATGGGTGGATATATTCCCGCTCGATTATGCGCCGGACAACAAGCTTCTTCAAAGAATCAAGGGCTTTTTCTCGGATGCGTTCGCCTATACGGCGGTTTCCAATTACATGCGTACGCACGATACGCCCGAAATCCGGAAATACATGTCCGCAACCCTTTCCTCCCGCATAAACCACATGATTCGAATGACCCTGGGCTTTTTGACGGGCTTTCTGTCCTACAAGACGATGTACAATCTGTTCGACCGCTTTGTGCAGTCGAAAAAACCCACCAATACCGTAACCGCCCCAACCGGCATCCGGCACTATATGGGCGAGATGCATCCGAAGGCGCATTTTATTCCGGCAAAGGAAGCGGCTTTTGAGGGCGAAAGGGGCTATCTTCCGGCAGATGTTCACAGCTATCTTACGCAGCTCTACGGCGATTACATGACCCCGCCGCCGGTCAATAAGCGCGAGAGGCATTTTTATGTGAGCCTTGATCTGGGCCCCTACCCGGAGGATGAACATGAAGCAGATTAAACTTTTTCTGATTCTGATCTTCTGCCGTCTTTCGCGGATTCTGCTTCGGGCAATGTATATATACCCGATCCGGCAAAACCGCGTGCTGTTTGTAAGCTTTCGCGGAAAGCAATATTCCTGCAATCCCCGCGCGGTTTCCGAGGCGCTGAAGGGGCTCGCGGGAGATGCGCTCGAAATCGTCTGGGCGTTTCACGAACCGGAAAAATTTTCGTTTTTGCGGGATCAGGGAATTTCCGTAATCGGCGACCGCTCGTTTGACTTTATAAAGACGGCGCTTACGGCGAAGGTCGTATGCACTAACACATACTATAAACCGTTTCTTCCGAGAAGAAAAGGGCAGTTTTTCATTCAGACCTGGCACGGCGGCGGCGCATACAAGCGTGTGGGCAAATTGGAAAAAATGCCGCCCCTCAGAAGAAAATTCATCGCCCTTCAGCAGGATCAGGTAAACCTGTATTTGTCCTCCTCCAAAGCCTTTACGCGCCTTACTGTTCGCGAGGCGTTCGGCTATACGGGCGAAGTGTATGAACACGGCATGCCCAGAAACGATTGTCTGATGAAACCCGCACCGGACAGCATCATAAAAAAGGTACACGATCAATTGAGCCTTCCCCCGGATACGTCCATCGCGCTCTACGCGCCCACTTTCCGCCCGGACGACAGAGCGTATGCATACGGGCTCGATTTTGACGGCGTAAAGCATGCGCTTGAAAAGCGCTTCGGCGGCAAATGGGAAGTGGCGTTCCGCGGGCATCATGTTGTGACGGGAACATCCGGCGCTTCCATCGATGCAACGGATTATATGGACATGCAGGAGCTGCTTTTAGCATCCGGCGCTCTGATTACCGATTATTCCTCCTCCATCTGGGACATGTCGCTTGCCAAAAAGCCCGTGTTTTTGTATGCGACTGATTTGCAAGAATACACGTTCGAGCGCGACTTCTTTACGGACATTCATACGTGGCCGTTCCCGCTATCCGAAAACAATGACGAGCTTACGGAAAACATACTGAATTTTGACGAAGACAAATACCTGAAGGACATTGCACGGCATCACGAAGAACTGGAAATATCGGAAAGCGGACGCGCAAGCGAATATACCGCCAAACGAATTTTGAGGGAATGCCGCACGGAGGAGAAAAAATGAAGAAAAACCTCGTTTTGCTTCTTCAGATTGCCATCGCGCTATTGACCAGACTGTTTTTCCGGGCGTTGTATATCTATCCCATCAAGAAAAACCGTGTGCTGTTTCAGGCGTTTCGCGAAAAGCAGTATGCCTGCAACCCCAAGTACATTTCAGAGAAATTGAAAAAGCAGTACGGAAACGAAATCGAAATCGGCTGGACCTTCAGAAACCCGGAAAAATTCTCCTTTCTTTCGGATCAGGGCATTCGCGTTATGAAGGCGGGAACGTTCGAAGCGTACAAATTTGCGCTCACGGCGAAGGTGGTCTGCGTAAACACCTATTATAAGCCCACGCTTCCAAGGAGAAAAGGCCAATACTTCATAAGAACCTGGCACGGCGGCGGCGCTTACAAACGCGTAGGCAAAATGCAGAAAATGCCGCGCCTTGAAAGGTACTATCTCTCCCTGCAGCAGGAGGGCGCGGATTTATATCTTTCTTCAAGCCTCGCCTTTACCCAAATGACCCTTCAGGACTCCTTCGGCTATTTCGGGGACACGCTTGATAAGGGCATGCCGAGAAACGACATACTCATCAGGGGCGCAGATGAAAGTGAAATCCTTCGAATCCGAAGGGACGTCGGTCTTGCAGACGGTCAGCGCCTTGCGCTTTACGCGCCCACCTACCGAAGCGACATAAAGCCCCACGCATTCGGCATTGACTACAATCGCATTTCCCGCGCGCTCGAGAAGCGCTTCGGCGGCAGCTGGGTGTTCGGCTACCGCGGACACCATATCACGCACAGGGAAAGCCATCGGGAAAGCGCGTCGGGTGCAATCAATCTCACCGATTATCCGGATATGCAGGAGCTTTTATTGGCCGCGGGCGTATTGATCACCGATTATTCCTCGTCGATCTGGGATATGTCATTAACCAAAAAACCCGCGCTTTTATATGCGACGGACCTCAAGGATTACTCCGCCGAGCGCGATTTCTATACCGACATCCGTTCGTGGCCCTTCCCGCTTTCCGAAAACAACGACGAGCTTGAAAAAAACATTCTGGAATTTGACGATAACAAATATCTGAAGGACGTGCAATCGCACCACAAAGCGCTCGGAAGCTATGAAACCGGCCGCGCCGCCGAATATGCAGCCAAACGCATCTACGAAATCTGTACAGGAGGCAGTACAACATGAATATCGCGCTCATTTTCGCCGGAGGAACGGGAAAACGCCTCAATTCGCGCACGCGCCCCAAGCAGTTTTTGGAGCTGAACGGAAAGCCCATTATCATTCATACGCTGGAATATTTTGAAACGAGCAAGGACATCGACGCCATCTGCGTGGTGTGCTTAAAGGGCTGGATCGAATTTCTGAACGGGCTTTTAGAGAAATTCAGGATCACAAAGGTTCGATGGGTGGTGCCCGGCGGCGAAACCGGACAGGATTCCATATTCTGTGGCCTTCAGGCGATTCATGAATCGTGCGAAAATGCCGAAGATACGCTGGTGCTCATGCACGACGGCGTTCGCCCGCTGATCGATACGGAAACCATATCCGACGTCGTTTCCTGTGCGAGACAAAACGGGAATGCGATCGTCGTAACCAGCGCCTACGAAACCATCATCACCGTGGACGAAAACGAGCAGGTTGACGCCGTTGTGGACAGAACGCGCGCCAAGCTCGCCCGCTCGCCGCAGGCGTTTTTCCTAAGCGACATCTACGGCGCACATGTCAAAGCCCGAAAAGAGGGTTATACCGGCGCGATCGATTCCGCAACGCTCATGAACTACTACGGCATGAAGCTGTTTACTGTGGAAGGGCCGATTGAAAACATCAAGATCACGTCGCCCTCCGACTTTTATATCTTCCGCGCCATATACGAGGCGCGTGAGAATTCTCAGATATGGGGGCTGTAAGCATGCTGACAGAATGTCCGGGGCGCCCGCGCCTTCAGGCGGATCTCCTATACGCCGCCAATGCAGATTACGATTTTGATCTGCTGAAAAATTCCACATTCCTGATCACAGGCGCGACCGGCCTTGTGGGAAGCGCCTTGGTAAGAACGCTTCTTTGCGCCAACCGCGTGCGCGGCTTGAACGCACGGATTCTTGCGCCCGTAAGAAGCATTGAGCGGGCGAAGAAGGTATTTGGCGGCGCAGAAGAAAGAGACGAGCTTGTTCTTTTCGAGGCGGACGTAACTAAAAAGCTCAAAATTTCGGAAAAGATCGATTATATCGTTCATGCGGCGTCGATCACCTCATCAAAAATGTTTATAACACAGCCCGTGGATACCATTATGGTTTCCCTTTTGTCTGCAGAAAGCACGCTGTCCCTGGCAAAGGAAAAGAACGTTAAAGGCATGGTGTATCTGTCCAGCATGGAGGC
This sequence comes from Clostridia bacterium, assembly GCA_017396845.1. GTDB lineage: Bacteria > Bacillota > Clostridia > Christensenellales > Aristaeellaceae > SFHK01. The sequence goes on along the minus strand of JAFQKQ010000096.1, from coordinate 714 downwards.
CTTCGGTATACCGCCGTCAACAGGAGATCGCGTTCTGGAAAAGGAGCTTGGCTATATTGATCTTCAGTCCGCGCGCTCCAGCTATTCCGAAAGCAAGCGCATGGCAGAGTGCCTGTCCTATGCATACGCGCATCAGTACGGCGTACCCGTCCGCGCGGCAAGGCTTGCGCAGACCTTCGGCGCTGGCGTAAACGACGACGAAAACCGCGCGTTCATGCAGTTCGCCAAAAGCGCCCTTTCTGGACAGGATATCGTTCTTCACACGACAGGCGAATCCTATGGAAATTATGTGTACACTGCCGACTGCGTATTGGCCATATTCCTGCTTCTTACGCGCGGAGAAATGGGAGAAGTATACACCGTGTCCAACGAAGAAGCCTGCGTTCCCATTAAGGATCTCGCCCGCATCGCTTCTCAAACGCTGTCCGGTTCAAAATCAAAGGTGGTCTTTGATATCCCGCCCTCCAACGAATACGGCTACGCGCCGGATGTAAAGCTTCGCCTGTCCAGTCAAAAGATGCGTTCCCTCGGCTGGAAACCGCAAACAGGCCTTAAAGACATGTTCCTTGGACTTGCGCAGGATCTTTCCGAGCGGCAGAAATCATAAAAGATCAAAATACAGACACGGATGGCTGCTGCAGTAAAGAAAAAATGTAAAAAGATTAACTCTGTCGATCCACCGGCCTCTTGCCGCCCTTCCGATAGTAAGGGCGG
>JAFQKQ010000095.1 GCA_017396845.1 Clostridia bacterium | reverse complement strand
CTGGGAGATGGCGCTTGCGGTGCCGCCGCAGGGGCCGAGCACGAGCGCAACCTGGGGAACTACGCCGGAAAGAGCGGTTACCATGGAAGCGGCGAAATCCTTGTAAAGCTCGATCACTTCGCCGTTGTCGGCAATGTTTTCGATGACTTCGCGGATATCGGAAACTTTATCAATCTGATTGAACGCGGGATTTGCGCGGTTCATATCATCGGTCTCGGCAAATACGGCTTCGTCCATATTGTTGACGGGCAGCATTGCGAGAATCTTTCTGCCGAGGTGAATGGCTTCTGCATCACCCTTGGCGGAAAGCATTGCGGAACCGTTGGCCATGCTGGCTTCTGCGCCCGCGATTTCTTTCATTTCAACTTTCTTTCCGGCAACGGCGGATACTACCAGAGGGCCGTTCACGAAAAGCTGGCCGTTTTCACTCTGAATGGTGATATCGGCAATCTGGGAGATGGCGCTTGCGGTGCCGCCGCAGGGGCCGAGCACGAGCGCAACCTGGGGAACTACGCCGGAAAGAGCGGTTGCCTTGGCAGCGATCATGGCATAAGCATTGAGCGCCTGAACGCCTTCATCCAGCTTTGCGCCTGCGGAATCGAGCATTGCCACAACGGGCGCGCCAGTCTTCTCAGCAAGAGACATGACCTTGAGAACCTTTTTTGCATGAGCTTCGCCAACAGCGCCGCCGCATACGGTGAAGTCCTGCGCATATACATATACCGGGTTTCCTTCGATGGTGCCGTAACCGGTTACAACGCCGGCTTCAGCATTCAGTGCATCCAGCTCAACAAAGCTGGACGGATCTACCAGTGCGCCGATGCGCTCGCGCGCAGTGAGCTTACCGGCTTTTTTCTGCTCGGCGATGAGCGCCGAGTCTCCCGCGAGGATCGCTTGCTTGCGCTCACGAACGATGGGAAGATTTCGTACCACACTCATGTTTATCCCTCCACATTTGAAATTATACCCATAATCCATTCAGATCCGAATTCACAATTTCGACAGTCATATCCTTTTTCCTGCAACTGTTTATGTTAATTTTTTCACTCTAACTTATCTTTTTGTGATGGCAATGAGCACAGGCGGTTTCTTTTTTATATTGGCGTAGCCGAATATCACCGCATCGTATACTTTGTCGTCAAGCGAAGCTGAAAACGCAGTCAGTTCCTCAAGCTCCCTGTCCCCCTCTTGATGTCCGGGATAAACGCAAATCGTCACAACGCCTCCTTTTTTTATCAGCGAGAGCGCCTGCGAAACCGCGCTCAATGTGGTGTTGCAGTTCGTTCGTATCGTCTTCTCTGCGCCGGGAAGCCAGCCCAGATTGAAAACAACCGCGTCAACCATGCTTCTTACGGTAAGGCCCATGGTTTCGTGACCCTTCAGATAAAGAACCGCCCTTTCGGAAAGACCCGCTTCTTCAAGCCTTGCTTTTGTATTTTTGACTGCTTCCTCCTGCACATCAAAAGCGTAAACCTTCCCTTCTTCACCTACCAGTTCGCAAAGCCATTTTGTATCATGTCCGTTTCCCATGGTGGCGTCGATTACCTTTCCGCCGCAAGGAACGTTTTCCTCTATAATTTTCTGCGCCCATTTTCTCGCGCCACCGAAGTCTGCCATAACCCTCTTCCTCCTTTTTATTCATTATATACCATGAACGTAAATTCGGTGTACCTGTACTCATATAAAACGAGAATCCTGCTGTGACAAAACGCATCTGTTTACATAATAAAACAGCCTTCCCCGTATTCGGAGAAAGCTGCTTCATTCTTCGGTTTATTTTGATGCACTCATCTGTTCAAGCGCTTCCGCTTCCGTAAGAGGATTGCAAAGCGTGCAGATCTGCTTCATATCCACATGCAGCGCCTGATACAGCGTGTGCTTGTAGATATCCTTGTTCATGTACTGACACTCAGCGGTTCTGTGATACTTTCTGGAATTCTCGCCGTAGTACACGGTGATGGTCTTTTCGTAATCGTAAAGAGCCATCATCTGCTCATCAATAATCTGAGACTCCGCAATATACATCGCATCGTTCTGTCTCATATAAAGATAGCAGGTATCTGCATTGCATGCGTCGCAGTATTTGTAGCTTCCGCTATAAACATCCTCGAAGGGAACAATCGTGTATCGGCCTTCCGCAAAGGAAGCGCATTCATCGGTGGTATGCGCGTATCCCCTTGTATCGGTCCACAGATAGTTTTCGCAGTCCATCATGGAGAAGGGCGTGACACCGCAGACGTCACAAACCTTTTTGCCGGCCTTTGCCGCTTCTTCAAGCGTATGAGAGACAGCGTTTACCATGTTCTGGCAATTTTTCTTTGCATGATACCACGTTCCGTTGGGATTGTAGAATACTTCCGCATAAGCGGCATCCTTGATTTCCGGAAGCTCAATCGGCACGGGCGTGGGCGCAGGCGTGGGCACAGGGGTCGGAGTCGGCGTGGGCGCGGACTCGGGAGTAGCAAGCTCGGCAGGCGTTGAAAGAACAATGCCGTTTACTTTGATTCCGGAATCGGGCGTAGCCTGCTTGACAACAGGCGCGGGCGTATTCACAGGACGCGGAACATAACCCGTCTTATCCTTGTATGTATCCAGAAGGAGCTTCGGAAGCTTAACCTTTGCAGCGTAAATATCATCATCCACAAGGCCGTAGAT
>JAFQKQ010000094.1 GCA_017396845.1 Clostridia bacterium | reverse complement strand
CCCGCCGGCGTATATATCACCCACAGGGCGACAAAGGAAGTGTATAAATTCCTGAATGCCGAAGAAAACGTGATGGTTCATTACCGCGAAGGCTTCCACTCGCATAACAAAGAGGATATTGAGATTCTTGTAAACGTAATCAGACATATGCAGGGCAGGGAAGCGCTGAATGAAAAGATCAATGTATCTCCCTTTGAGGAGCTTCCGCTCGGCTATCAATGGAAATGTCCCTGAGAAAAAGGACCGCGTTTTCGCGGTCCTTTGCTGTTTTTGGAATCGGAATTTCCTTTTATCGGATGCTGTCCTGATAAGTATAAACCTCGCTGCTTTCAAAGTATCTGACCTCGACGGAGGGAATTTTCTTCTGAAGAAGTTCTGAAATGTGCTTCATGCCGTCTCTTTCCGAGCCGCAGTGGCCGAGGATGAGGAGGGTTTTGTTCATGCCCAGCTGAGAGGCGTCCCTTGCATATTCCGCCATCTGCCATTCGCAGGTTTCGCCCACGATTACGATTTCCGCGTCGCCCGTGAGCGCTTCCCACACGCCGCCCGGCGCGCCCCAGCCCAGCATCAGCTTTGTGGAGGGCGTATCCGTGGTTCCGGAGATGCGGACATGGGCGATGTTCAGCTTTTCCTCAATGCGCTTTGCAAGCTCGCGCGCTGTAACGGGCTCATCTAAAATAAACTGATTCTGTCCGAAGGCATAGCGGGTTTTGTAGGTTCCCTTCAGCTCAAGCGCTTTCAGCTCGCCCTCGCAGATCAGATCCGACGGCGCCATGTGGGGATGATCGTGGTAGCGGTATACGGTCATGCCCGTTTTTTCGATGAGCTCTTTTTTGAGAAGACCTGCGGGGGAAACGGGCGGCTTGTCCCAGTGGTCGTGGTAGAAGGGCTCGTGGGTGATGAAAAGGTCCGCGCCCCATTCAGCGGCGGCTTTGATCGCGTTTACCTCGGGAAAACAGCATACGGCGACGCGTCTGACCTCTTTATCCGGGGATCCGGCTTTCAGTGTGTCGCAGGTTTTTGTGTAATCGCCGGGCGCCCAGGAAAACAGTTCGTTCATGATCTCGTAGGCTTTCATTTTTATTTCTCCCTTCAGCCGATAATTTCATAGGAAAGCATTTCGTATTTCAGCTTCGTGCCCTCGTCGATTTCCGGGGGCAGAAGAAAACGCGCGATGAAAAGGGGTTCTTCCTCGTAAACGTCGGTGCGTTTGAGATAGGCGTAGTCGCCGTCGATTTTCTCAACGATGTAGTATTTGGTTTCCATTGTATCGGCTCCTTTTCTATACGGCTCTGACGGTCAATGTGGACCATGGCGCGATGGACGGAACGGTTATGTATGCTTTTCCGTTTTCTTTGGTGCAGGCGATCGGCTCGTCCGGCATACAGGGGCGGCTCAGAACGAAATGCTCTGCGGGCTCTTTGACGGCCACGCGGAGTGTTTGTGTGTCATCAATGGAAATATTTTGAAGCGTGATGGCTTTTAAGCGCCCGTCTTTATCGCAACTTACGATGACGGCGGTCTGTGAGGCGGTTTCAAGATACGCGGGCAGACCGTCCGAAAGGAAATCGATCAGGCTGATCAGCTGATTTCTCTTTTCGTGATTCATCATATGGGAGCGAAGGGACGAACCGACGAACGCCCATGCGCCGCCCTCCGGCAGACGGCAAAGCGCCTGGCTGATTTTGCCTTCCGCGGTACGGGCGAGAATTTCACACGAATCGTCGGTGATCAGCTTCCTGCAGACAACGCCGCCGCTGAAAACATCCAGCATTCCCGTTTTCCCGCTGCTTTTGCCGTTTGCCGGATGATCGGTATAGGATTCCGAGAAATAGCTTTCTTCGTCGATTGCGCCGGAATCGCCGCTGCCGATGCGTTCGGGGCGAACGGGCAGAGAAAAGCCTCTTTTTGCCAGAAGCTCGGGAACAGCTCCGTCTGCAATCACGTTTTTTGTGAAAAGCTCCCGGATGTCTTCATCCGACAGGAACGGAACGATGTCGGATAACAGCAGATATACGCGGCAGAACGGATCCTCATAGGAGATCGGGATACCGGCCTGAATCAGATTTCTGCCGACCTCCTTGGGAGGATGCATCCATTTCAGGTCGCCTTCCACCCCGGCTTTATATGCGTCCTTCGGGAAGACGGGGCGTATGCCGGCAACGCCGGTGTTTTCAACGTCGTTTATCAGGCCCTGCCAGTACGGGCGGTGATCACGGAAGGCTTTCCACATTCTTGCGTAGAACGCCAAAGGCTCCGTGGCGCTCTGACACATGGAAAAGCTCAGTCCGTTGTTGCCGTAGGCCAGATTCAGGCTCGCTTCAACGCAGGTTCCTTTCACGGTTTTGCCCATGAAGGTATGGGATGTGTTTTCGATTTCGGGTTTTTTCACCCTGATATAGCCGGGCGCGATGGCGTTCTGATAGGATGTGTTGAGAACCTTGTCGAGAAGCAGCCTTGGGTTGTTGTCGTTATACACAAGCGCGCCGGCGCGGGAGAAAACTTCCTTCCCGGTTGCGTCGTGAAGACCGTCGAAGACCGGAGCAAGATCGCTTCCGGTTCCGACGCTGATGAATACATTTTCCCAGCCCATGAAAATATCCGGACAGACCGAAACGGCGGCTTCCGCCATGCGATAGGCATAGGTGTAGAGATGGCGGCGGTTCATATCGGTGTATTTTTCGCGGATGCCGACGTCGCTGTCGATGAGGAACGCGATTTCCTCAAGCGAGTAGTTTGTTTGATGGATGCGGTTAAACTCGTTTATGCAGTTTTCGCAGAAGCAGCCGAGGCGCGCTTTCTGGTGCGACTCGATGCGCAGATCATCGTCCAGATAAATGCCGTAGGGCTTCTGCGCGGCATAGAGTTTGATCATTTCGCACTGGTATTTCAGAAAGTTTTCGCCGACAGGGCAAAAACAGTCGTTGGCGACCGATCCGTTTTTATCCCTCATTCTTTCAAAATTCGCCGGCGTATCGGGATTTACGGGATTTCCGTGCCCCAGATTCGTGCCGATTTCAATCAGCGGAAGAATCCCCTTTTCCTTTAACCGCCGGATATACCGGCCCATGATCTCCGCTTTTTTTCTGTGACCCTCAAGAGGCTCATAGCTGTATATGCCGAGCCAGACTTCGTCGCAGCAGCCCTTGTATTGATCCATTTCAGTCAGAACTTTGTCTGTATACTCGGTTGTGAACGGATTGAGCCGGATGGCAATCATACGTATTGCTCCTTATATCGTTTATTTCCGGTTGGGTCTTCTTTTGAGCTTCAGAAGGTTTATGATATCCGGAACGGAGAGGTTTTCGTCTATGGGGAAGGAGAGCCATTTTCCGTCGTGATAGGTATGCGTTTCTTCATAGATTCGGCGCGTATTTTCGCTGAAGCTTTCCGCCTGCGCTTCGAGTTTTTCTCTCTCGGCTTTTCCGAGGATAATTATCAGTACGGCGCAGTCCTTTTTTGCATAGAAGGTAGCAAGCGTTTTGCCGCCGCGGCGGTATTTGTATTCATAGATCCAGTCGCTGTAGCCCTTACCCCAAAGGCGGTCCATATCGTAAAGGGCGTCGATCTCGCCCGTTACGCGGAGAAAGGCGGACAGGACTTTTTCATCCAGAAGCTCCGAAAGCAGGGATATCTGCATCTCTTCCATTATAATGTCTCCTTTATGAAAAATCGAGGTCGTAACGTTTGCCTTCTGAAAAAAGGACGCCGCGTGTGAGGCGGATTTTCAGTATCACGGTGTTTTCGTCCTCAAGGTTTGTGTGTCCGTTATGAATCCATGCAGCGAACACGGTTTTCATCGTTTCGGCAATATCCTTGTTTTTTTCGCTTGCCCAGAAGCCGAGATTTTCGCCGAAGCCCTCCGCCGTGAACCATTCGCCGGAAATCGCCGCATGGGGATTTTCATTCAGCTGCCGCATTTTTCCGGACAATGCGTACGTCAGCACGTAAAAAGCGCCGTCTTTATAGTAAGCATCCACGGTGCGGACATAGGGAATATTGCCTGAGGCGGTTGCAAGGGAAATCAGACTGTCTTTTCCGAAGCGTTCAAGAAGAATCGCTTCCGCTTCCTTTGAAATATTCATCCGAAGCACCTCCAACGTGTATATACGACAGAAATTATTATTTTCCTGCAAAAACTTCCCGGCACAAAGACCGGGAGATATATTATTTCGCCTTTGCGTATGTCAGGCGCGCGATGCCCGCGAGATTGGAAAGAATTGTGAGAATGTCGAAGGTAAAGGCCATATAGTTTTTGAGATGGAAGTCGAAAATCACCCACATAACCTGTGTGAT
>JAFQKQ010000093.1 GCA_017396845.1 Clostridia bacterium | reverse complement strand
GTCTGCTCGCGCTCGTTGTGTCCGCCGCCAAGGCCGGTGCCTCTCTGGCGACCGATGGCGTCGATTTCGTCGATGAATATGATCGCGGGGGCGTTTTTCTTGGCCTGATCAAACAGGTCGCGAACGCGGGATGCGCCAACGCCTACGTACATCTCCATGAATTCGGAGCCGGAAATGGTGAAAAACGGAACGCCCGCTTCGCCTGCTACCGCCTTGGCAAGCAGGGTTTTACCGGTACCGGGCGGGCCGATCAGAAGAACGCCCTTGGGAATCTTTGCGCCCACCTTGGTGTACTTTTCGGGCGCCTTTAAGAAGTCCACAACCTCTTTAAGCTCTTCCTTCTCTTCATCCGCACCGGCAACATCGCCGTAGCGAACCACGTTTCTGGCGGGGTCGGTGAGCTTCGCGCGGCCGCGGATAAAGCTGTTCGCGCCTTTATTGGGGCCGTTTACCTGCGCGCGCATGATAAACATCATAAGTCCGCCAAATAGCAGAATCATGACCAGAAGCGGCAGAAGCTCCATCCACCAGCTCGTTCCCTCGGGAAGCTGGCTGGCAGTAGTAAAGCGGTAATCGGTGGGGCTTACGTTTTCCTTTTGAAGAACAGCGGCGTAAACGCTCTTTACATCGCTTAAAAACTGCTCTTCGCTGGGAATTGTGGCATAGAAATCGTACTGGCTGGTGGAAAACGCGCTGTCGGAAATAGCACTGTCATTTTTAATACCTACCAGCTCGCTGCTTACGATAATCAGGCTCTTGACGGTCTTTGTGCTGTCTCCGCCCTCCAGCCCTTCTTCCAGACGAAGATCGCTCTCAACCCACTTGAGAAGCTCGGAATAGCTGAGCTTCACGGGCTTATTCCGAGTCTGCGGCGTGCCGATCATGTACACGACCATCAGAATTCCGGCGATAATCGCCGCGTAAATCACGAGACTTTTTGCAAGTCCTTTCTTTTTATCGTTCAATAAATGTATCCTCTCTTTCGGCCAAACGCATCCGCTTAGCATCATAGCCTGTTTATTATAGCACGATTTACAACCATTTTCAAATATGCTTTTGATCTTTCCCGTGCCCTGACCATGAAAAATGCGTTAATCTCATCAGTTCGCATACATTTCCGGCTTTAAAACGCCGATGTCAGGGAAATTGCGGTACTGCTGATCGAAATCAAGGCCGTATCCGACTACGAACTCATCGGGAATGATGAAGCCTACATAATCTGCGTGTACATCCGAAACGCGGCGGTCGGGCTTATCGAGCAGCGCGCATACTTTAAGGCTCTTAACGCCCTTGGTCAGCATATCGTTTTTGATATACGCAATCGTTCTTCCGCTGTCGATAATATCCTCCACCAATATTACATTCTTTCCGACGATCTTGTTGTCAAGCTCGCTCACTACTTTCACCCGGCCGGAGGAAACGGTGGCGCTTCCGTAGCTGGAGGCGGTCATGAATTCAATCTTCAGGGGAAGATCGATCTCACGGATCAGGTCGGCAAAGAATACGATCGAGCCTTTCAGAATGCAGATCATGAGCGGCGCGTCTTCGTTTTTATATTCTTCGGCAATCTGATTTCCCAGTTCGCAGACTCTCTTGGCAATTTCTTCCTTCGTAAGCAGTATGCACTTCATGTCGTTTCTCATTTGGTATCCCCTCCGATTTTATCGTTTATTCGTATCTGTATTCTTTTGGCGCTCACGCCTTCATAAACCTTTGCCTTATCCGAGATACCCACGCCCGCCGCCCACAGTATTTCGCTTTCCACAGCGATCACCGGCATGCGGTTTTTGATGGGGCGCGGGATTTTTTTATCGGTGAGTATGTCGCTTAGCAGCTTTTTCCTGCCGTTCATGCCGAGCGGAATCATGTAATCGCCGTCTCTTCGCGTTCTGAGGCACGCGCCCTTCAGCGCATCCGCGTTCAGCACCTGCGTAAAACCGTTATTCATCACGGGAACGGGATCGCAGGGCGAGATATCCGCCGTGCATATGCCGTGGAGAATACATTCCCCCGCTTCCGGAAGCAATACGCCTTCGGGCGTTTGAATTCTGAGCGCGATATAGAGATCCGATCCCTGTTTAAAGATTCCGTTTGTTCCCTTTATGTTATCCGCCGCTTTTGCTTCACGGGCCCGCTCCACATCCTCATAATCCGCGCCGGGAACGAGCATCCTGAATATGCGCCGAAAAACAGCTGTCGGAATTTCATCCGCATCCGGGATTTTGTATACGCCCGCATACGCGCATACGCGCTTATTAAGCGTATCAAGTGCGATCGCGTTTAGAAAATCGTCCTCATCCCGCGCAATCGAGGCAAACCGCGCAACGGCTTTTTCCGCGCCGGGATATGCCGTCAGAACTTTGGGCATGACTTCATTTCTCAAGATATTCCTCGGCGTGTCGGAAATGCGGTTGGTCGCGTCCTCGCGCCACGGCTGCCCCAGCTCCTCAAGATAGGCGATAAGCTCGCTTTTCGGCGTATTCAGAAGCGGCCGCACAATCTCATTATCGATCATGCGCATACCGCCCGCGCCTGCAAGCCCGCCGCCCCGGAACATGTGCATCAGCACCGTTTCGGCCTGATCGTTCAAATGGTGCGCAAGCGCGATCACGTCTGCGCCCGCTTGTTTCTTAGCTTCCCTCAGAAACGCGTGCCGCATGCGCCTTGCACAGGTTTCAATGCCTTCGCCCGCCTTCAGGGCTTCCTCGGGAATGTTGGCGGAGCCTTCGATCAGGGGAATATTCCTCTCTTTTGCAAGCATTCTCACGAAATCGCGGTCGGCAATCGATTCTTCTCCCCTGATGCCATGCTCAAAATGGGCGCAGGAAAGGATCATTTTCCCTTCATCATGAAGACGCGCAAGCAGACAAAACAGCGCAGCGGAATCCGCGCCGCCGGAGAGCGCGAGAAGCACGCGTTTTCCCAAAACGCCCGCTTTCTCCCAGTCGATATTGATCTGCGCTTTCGTGAAAACACCCCCCGATGCTTGTCTACATCATTATACCATGTTTCGCGCCTATCACAACCAGAAAAATACATACCTTATGTGAAATTCTAAATAATCCCATTCAGAAAACGCCCGTTTTTTCCGCTTTTCAACCGCCATCTGCCAGCATACCCGCCGCCGGCTTCGTGGGACAATAGCAAGCGGTACGAGGCGGAAGGAGGCAAAATCCCATGAACAGGAAACGAACGGATTATGTGCGGATCAGGGCATTTGCGCTGGCTTTGGCGATGCTTGCTGCAAATGCCCTATGGGGACAGGCGGAAAGCGAAAGAATACTGATCCCCGGCGGCAATATGGTGGGCGTGTATGTGAAAACGGACGGGCTTATGTATGTAGGCGCTTCGGATCTGGGCTCCACCCCCAGCCCCGCCAGGGGCGCAGGTCTGAAAAGCGGAGACGTGATTCAAAAGATCAACGGAAAAACGATAAAGAGCCTTGAAGAATTTACCGGACAGCTTGAAAAAGGAAAAACAGCAAACTTAACCGTAGACAGAAACGGCGACACGCTCGATCTGCCGGTAACGCCCGCCGCCGACCCCCGGGACGGCGAATACAGAATCGGCGCATGGGTGCGCGAAAATACGGCGGGCGTAGGCACTCTTACGTTTATCGACCCCGAAACCGGCCGCTTCGGTGCGCTCGGTCACGCCATCAGCGATCCCGACACCCTGCGTATGGTTCCCATTTCGGACGGCGCAATATACGAAAGCCGTTTTAAAGATATTATTCCCGGAAAAGCGGGCGAGCCCGGAGAGCTGACCGGCGACTTCCTGTCGCCCAACAATCCTCCCGCCGGCGCAATCGACAAAAACGGCGAAACCGGCGTATACGGAACCTATATCAAAGCAGCCCTTCCGGATTCCCTCTATCCTACCGGTCTTCCCGCTGCCGATAAAGCCGAAATCCAAACCGGCCCCGCCCGGATCATTGCAACGGTCACGGAAGAAGGCCCCAAGGCATACGACATAGAAATCATCAAAACGGACGCAAGAGAAGAAATCAAAAATCTGTATATACAGGTGACTGATAAAGAATTGCTCGAAAAAACCGGCGGAATTGTTCAGGGGATGAGCGGCAGTCCGATTATTCAGGACGGGAAACTGGTGGGAGCCGTGACTCATGTTTTGGTAAATGATCCCACACGGGGGTATGGGATATTTATCGAGAATATGCTGAATGCGGCGGGGTAAAGACTTGGGGCTGTTGCACAACAGCCCCTTTTATTGTCCGATCCTGCATGACACATGCCGATTCTGTAATTTCTTCAAATCACTGCCGTTTCGGCTCGCGGGGAAGCAGCCCCTTTTGACACATCGGCATTCTTGTGCGCGTTCGGAAAACCGCCCGATCAATGGTTACCCTTTTACGCCAAGCTGAAGCTCATCGGCATATTCCTTCATCGCTTCAATACAGACGGATGCCACATCCTTTACTTCCATGCCTAGCATTTCGCAGCCCTTTTTGATTACCTCGCGGTCGCATTTGGCGGCAAATTTTTTATCCTTGAACTTCTTCATAAAGCTGGATACTTCCATATCCGTAATGCCCGCGGGGCGCATTCTTGCCGCCGCCTGAATGATGCCGGTCAGTTCATCCACCGTAAAAAGTGATTTTTCAATATTGGATAACGGCTCAACATCGTTTATATGACCGTAGCCGTGCGCAAGAATCGCGCGGACTTCTTCCTCCGTAAGCCCCGCTTCCGTGAGCGGCGCCTCGGTAAACCGAAGATGCTCGTCGGGATGCTGTTCGTAATCGTAATCATGCAGATAGCCGATCGCCATCCAATGCGCATCATCCTCTCCGAAATGCCTCGCCATTCCGCCCATCGCCGCCATTACGTTTTTTGCATGCAGAAACAGATGCTCCTCGGTGGTAGTAGTATTCAGTAATTCCTTCGCTCTTTCCAACGTCAGCATTTTTTCAACTCCCAATGTTTTGATTATGACTGAACAGCATTATAGCACACGCGCGCAAAATTTCAAATAGGGCGCTTAAAATTACGAACGCCGGTTCCGAAAAGTACAGCATAAAAAGCAGAAGCCGTTTGCCTTTATTTTTTCTGATGCTTTATGATATAATATAATATATTAAGAAGCATAACAGACCGCCGCTTCATCAATCAAAGCGATGAAATTTCGTCAGCAGAAAATCGGAGGAATACAGTGGATAAACAGTTTACGCTGAAGCAGATTATGAAAACCGGCGCCATACCCGCCGTTTCCGGGGAGGGAATCCGGTTTTATGACGCGGACGGAAACGTATATTATGACCTGAACGAAATCAGCACCGTACTGGGACAAAAAAATGAGCGCTTTACAAAGCGGCTGACCGATCAATTGAATCATCTTGTAGGCGGCAAGATCGCAGACAGCCCCGAAAAAAGGAAGTTCTATCGGTATTTATCGGATACAACCGGTAATCGGTATCAATATGTTCATCTCACGTCCTCCGGTTCGGAAGCAAGCGAATGGGCGGTTCGCATGGCGCTCAAAATGACCGGACGAAATGAAGTTCTTGCGTTTTGGAACAGCATTCACGGCAGAACCTATCTGAGCGCTTCCATGTCCGGAATGGCCAGACGCAAGCAGGGATACGCGCCCTCTGCGCCGGGCGTTTTATACGGTGTTTACCCGGACTGCGCGCATTGTCCCTTTGAAAAAAGCTGCGAAAACGGCGAATTCTTCTGCCTGAAGTTTTTGGAAAAGAAGATGAAATATGAATCCTCTCAGGAAATCGGAGCAGTGATTGCCGAAGCCTATCAGGGCGCGGGAATTATCGTGCCGCCCAAGGGCTGGCTGAAGGCATTGCAGGACTGGGCTCACAGGCAGGGCGCTCTGTTTATACTGGACGAGATACAAAGCGGCATGGGACGCACAGGAAAGATGTACTGCTTTGAAGAAGAAGGCCTCGACCCGGACATGCTTCTGCTGGGAAAGGCCCTCGGAAACGGTTATCATATAGGCGCCGCGCTGCTTAAGCAGGTTCCGGACGCCTTTTATCAGCCAGCTATGATGGGCGGCGCAGGAGACACGGAGCTTGCGTACGCCGCCGGATGCGCCGTTTTCGAAGAATTGCTGGAAGAGGGTCTGCTGAAGCACATAGCAATTGCCGGCGAGCATTTGGAAAAAAGGCTTATTCAGCTGAAGACTCAATACGCGCCGATCAAAGCTATCGTATGCAAAGGCCTCGCGGCTTCCATAGAGCTTCAGAATCGCGAGCTCTTTGAATTTGTTCATAAGAAGCTTCGGGAAAACAGGATGATCGCAGGCACAGGAGAGAATAACAAAATCGTTCTTCGGCCGCCCTATGTGATTACAAAAGATGAGATTGATGAAGTGATGAATGTTTTAGAGGAAATTCTTCGGGATTTATGAAAAACAATCGATCAGGAAGAGGGGGAAAACCGCACAAGACGCTTTTGAATTCCTGACAAAATACGATGAAGAATTCAAGGATCCGGAACTGATTCCATTATCAAGCGTATTGGGCGTCAGAGAATCCAGGCGCATCATCGGCGAATATACGCTTACAGAGGAATACATATTGACAGGCGCAGAATTTGACGACGCTGTCGCCTACATGACCTTCGGTGCCGATCTGCATACGAAATCAAACAAAGGACAGCGGTGCTTTCAGGTTCAGCCGTACCACATCCCCATGCGCGCATTAATCCCCAAGGATTACAAGGGAATCATCGTCGCAGGACGATGCATTTCAGGTTCCAGAGAGGCAATGGCTTCCTACCGCGCAACGGGCAACTGCGCGCAGATGGGCGAACACGCGGGATACTATATTGCGGAAGCCATCAAAAAGAATACGGATGTGCGCGATATACAGCTGCATTTTGCGCTTACCGAACCATAACGCCGCGATACACCGTTTCGAAGTCCTGCAGTCCCTCATTATACTACGTTCGTCTATACAAAATTTCGCATTTTCCGTCTTCATAAAAGGTTTCAATCTCATACTGAAGCGGGCCGTATTTATAGATTTCATCATACATCTGTTTCAGGTTAACCGTCTTCCCCGTAACCTTCTCCCATCCGTCGTCCGGAAGCGGTATCGATAGATTGCTTCCTTCGATACGGCCGTTTTTAAGTCCTATAGCATATGAAATGATACAGCCGTCCCAGCGATATCCAAGGCCCTGCAAATTTTCAAGGCCGTACTTGAGTTCCATCTCATCCCAGAACCGGCCGATTGTTTCATACTGCCGTTCATTGGTCAGCAGAAAATCTTTGGATATGCCTGTAAACACCACGGAAGTATTCCCTCCTCTATAAAAATCAGCGCTTTAGCTCTATTTTGTAATACAGATAATCGCCGGAAAACGCCGCTTCATCATGATTTACTTTTCTGTCATACAAAACGAATCCGGCGCTTTCGTAATTCTTCGGTGCGATCAGATTGCCGTTTGTAGATACGCGTATCTCTTTTAATCCATCGTATTCTTTGATACGCCGAAGCGCCTCGATCAGCTGGGCTTTGCCGAACCCATTGCCCTTATACTTTGTTCTGATTCCGTTATGCCCGATCTCTGCAAATTCCGGTCTGTTTCTCGGATCCCAGCATATGAAGCCGATCGGTTCGCCTCTGTACACGGTTACAAAGCCGTATTTATCGGCGATATCGGGATGATCAAAGAAGAAATCATCCGCCTGTTTCCAGTTTTCATCCCAGCAGGCGGCGCATCTTTCATCAAAGGAGTACGCATCCTTCAGAATATCGTACATGATGCCTCTGTCAAAATCGGTAAACTTTCGAAATTCAATATCCATATTACATATCCTCATTTATTTTACGATATAGAAAGCGTTTTCACAGACCGGCTTCGTACTGCTTTTTAGCCGTGCTCTTTCCGCAGCCGTTCAAGCCGCATGCAAGGATTCCCCTGCCGCATAACTCCTCAAAACGCCCGTTTGATTTGGTATCATTATAGCACATGAATGCAAGATGCTTCTTCCCGCCCGCATAACGCAAAACCCGAAATAATCACATGTTTTCAGCGCCGCTCCTTCGATTTCAATTGACTTCCCGAAATAACACGGCTATACTGTTTATACATAAGATCCTGCAACCGAACCATTCAGAATATATTCAAAAATTCCGCAAGGACGTTTAATCCAATAAGGAGATTTTATATCGGAGGTCATTATGAACATATCCCGACGGCAATACCGCATTCTCTCCGATCACATGGCAGTCTATGATTTCATGGTGGAAATTTTCGAGAAAGACTGGAAAAACGGCGTGCCTGCGCCTTTTATGGAATATGCGCTGTCGTCGTCATGGATGGACAAATCGTTTGTACACAGAAATCGGCTGTGGTTTGACGGGGATTCAATCGCTGCTTTTTGTTTTTATGAAAACCCCGTATCGGACGTGTATTTTTCTCTGAGGCCGGGCTATGAGTTCCTCGCGGATGAAATGATTGAATATGCGTTTTCTTCCATGCCGAGAAAGCCGGATGAAGTGCACCGCCTAGTGCTCTTTAGCGGGCAAAACGCGCTTATGAACGCCGCCGAACGCGCCGGATACACAAAGACATTCGAATATGACGACATGATATTCGATTTTGAGGGCTCGATTGATTATCCTCTGCCGGACGGTTTCAGATTCGTACCCGCAGAGGAAGTAAGTATTGAAAAATGCTGTGAATGCTGCTGGAAGGGCTTTGATCACGAAGCCGAAGAAGGCGCGTGGAACCAAGACGCAGAGTACGGCTATTACAGCATAGAAACACCCCACAACACACATTTCATGGATGTTGTAATCGCCGATTCAGAGGGCGAATATGCATGCTATTCCGGAATGTGGTGGGTTCCCGAAAACAAACTGGCATATATGGAGCCGTTGTGCACCATACCCAAATACCGAAAAATGGGTCTGGCGTCGGCGGCGCTTTCCGAGCACTGCCGCCAAATGAAAAAGCTCGGCGCAGCGTACATGACCGGCGGCGGAAACGAATTCTACCGAAAAATCGGTTATAAAGACCGCGTTGTCTGGACATTCTGGGAAAAACGCTGAGGGCTGAAGCTTTTCGATCCGCGTTTTCCTTAGGCGCTTTACAAGCGGCTGATGGTTCTGTTTTCCGTTCCGCTTTTGTATAAGCATTTTTCGGTATCGCACTTCCGTTTTTCGCGCGTTCTTAAGAAACAGCAGCAGAAAGGAGCAACCGTCATGAAAGGCATAAGCACATGGAGCTATCATCCCTATAAACCCCTTTTAAGAGACACGGGCGATATCTATATCTGCCGCGTCGCGCCGGATGACAGCAGCGTTCATCTGGAATGGCTGGCGGAAGAAGGCACTTCCTGCTTGATATATTACAGAAAACCCGGCGAAGGCACATTTACGCTTTCGGGCGCAGCCGATTCGAACGAATGGGATATAACAGGGCTTGAAACGGATACGGATTATGAATTCTACGCCGCATGCGGCGACAAAAAAAGCCGGATACGCCTGGCGAGGACGGGAAAGGCCGTTGGAACGGTCGTGAATTATCTGCATCCGGACGACGAAGCATACAGCTTTTCGGGAAGATATCTTTGCTCTCCGTCGCTTGTGCGCCATCCGGACGGGTATCTGCTTGCATCCATGGATCTGTTCGCATCGGAGCATCCTCAGAACCTCACCCTGATCTTCCGCTCGGATGACGACGGCGAAACCTGTCGCTATGTAAGCGAGCTCATGCCCTGCTTCTGGGGAAAACTGTTCATTCACCAAAACGAACTGTATATGCTCTCCTGCTCAACGGAATACGGAGATCTTTTGATCGGAAAATCCGTCGACGGCGGAAAAACCTTTTCTCCGCCGATCACGCTCCTTCGCGGCTCCAACGGAAAAAGGGGCAATGACGGCGTTCATAAAAACCCGCAGAACATCGTAAGGCACAACGGACGCATATACAACACCCTAGAATGGGGTACATGGGCAAATAAGGAATTCTGTCATGCGGCGATGGTCATGTCCATAGACGAAAACGCAGATCTTTTGAACCCCGAAAACTGGCATTTTACCGAACCCGTGAAGTTTGCCCGTTTTGCCCCGGAGCTCAGCGACATGCCGCTTTGCACGATGACAATCGAAGGAACAATCGTAAATGCGCCGGACGGCAAGCTTTTAAACATCATGCGCTTCGGAAAATACGGCCAAGCCCTCGCATACGAAATAGACCTTTCAGACCCCGACGCGCCTTTGTCCTATTCCCGCCTGATCCCCTTCCCCGGTAACTTTTCAAAGTTCATGATCAAATACGACGAAGAATCGGGCTTCTACTACAGCATCGCAACCATCGCCTACGATCCAAACAACCACAGCGCGAGAAATCTTCTCTCCCTTGTGCGCTCCAAAGATCTTATCAACTGGGAAACGGCAGTCGATCTTATGGATTTCCGCGATCAGGATCCCGGAAAAATCGGCTTTCAGTACGTAGATTTCGAAATTGAAGGAGACGATATACTCTATTTATGCCGAACCGCCATGAATCAGGCGCATAACTTCCACGACGCGAACTACTCCACCTTCCACAGAATCCGGAATTTCCGTTCGCTTTAAACGCCATCGTTCAGCCGCATTTTGATGCGCTCTTTTTGCCGGACCGACAGATACAAAAAAAGAAGGGAGTTCGGGCGGGCTCCGTAACACAGTATTAGTTTCCGATCGACGAAAACGTAATGTTTTCAAGGCTTACGGCGTGATTTCGGTCACGCCGTTTGCTTTGCCATCAGTTCATGGATCGGGATAAAACCGATGCCGTTGTACTCAATGCGGATGTGCTGTTCCCTGTGCCCGCTG
>JAFQKQ010000092.1 GCA_017396845.1 Clostridia bacterium | reverse complement strand
GACAGCCTCGAAAGCTATGTGGCGCGCAATAATGAACTTGAAATCGCTGTAGCACTGATGAAGGTTTCGGATGCGGCATATGCGTACTTCCATTAAGTGATTGAAGAAAGGATGGCGCAAAATGAAGAGATTTGAAGAGCCTGAAATGCTCGTTCAGTATTTCGACATTGAAGATGTTATCACAACTTCAAGCGATGAGCCTCCTGTCGGCGAAAATGAAATTCCGTGGGGTTAAAACAGCGGATAAAAAAGAAAGAAAGGAGGAGCGTTATGAAGAAATTTGAACTTCCCGAAATTGAGATTGTAAGCTTCAAGGTAGAGGACATCATTACCGAATCCGGTGTGGGAGAAGACAACACGGGCTGGACTGACAACGACAATATTTAAACTATGAAAATCCCTCCGGCACTTTTACGCCGGAGGGATTTTTCCTGTCTCGTTCCCCGCCAAACGCCGAACAGAGAACCGGCTTCACCGGATTGCCTGCGTATATCCATAGGGAGGGCTTAGATGCGGTTTGTGATCTTTCGCCTGAAAAATATGGAACGGTATTGACGGCGCGGGGGAGACGGCCTTTAAGAAGAATGGACTTTGAGAGGATGTAAGCGGACGGAGGAGCTTCTTTGTCGTATCAATGAAATCACGGCATAATCAGCT
Source organism: Clostridia bacterium (assembly GCA_017396845.1). Lineage (GTDB taxonomy): Bacteria > Bacillota > Clostridia > Christensenellales > Aristaeellaceae > SFHK01. Next base: position 27,722 of record JAFQKQ010000092.1, on the reverse strand, counting down.
TTGGTTTCGAAAAAAATCACCGGGCAAGGGAATTCGTATTCGAATCCGTTTTGCCCGGTGATTTTTTATTCGGTTTACGGCTTCAGCCGGATCATATCGCGGATTTTGAGGCGCTTTCCATAGAACATAACGCTTGCCGCGTAGAGGCGCGCACAGAACACGGAGAGAAGGATGATGGACACAAGCAGAAGACCGAGAGAGGTTGCGATTTCGCTCATCGTAACGGAGCCGTTCAAAATTCTGAAGGGCATGCCGAACGGGGAGGCGAAGGGAACGTATTTTGCAATGATCTCAATGGCGGGCGTGGCGTTTCCGAGTATGGCGGTAAAATAGCCTACGTAGAAGGATGCAAGGGAGATCAGGCTCACCGGCATCAGAGCGCTTGATACATCCTCAATCCGGCTTACGGATGCGCCGCATACCGCGTTGACCAGCGCGTACAGCGAATAGCCCAGAAGGAAATACAGAATCAGTATGACGGTGTTTGTGAATGTAAGACCGTCAAAGGACAATTCAATTCCGAACAGCATGGAGCCGTGCGGGACGAGGGAAGAGTAGGCTGCGTAGCCGAACAGGAAGATAATGATCAGCTGCGTAAGCCCCGCCGCGCCCATGGCGATACATTTTCCGATCAGTATGTGCTTGGGCTTTGCGGATATGATCAGCGTTTCCATTACGCGGGAGGTTTTTTCCATCGCCACCGAGTTTGCTACGCTTAAGCCGTAATAGTACACGGCGAAGAACATCAGCATGGTGAACACGAGCCCCAGCGAATAGCCCGTTAAGTTCATGCCGCCGGATATTTCGTGAATAACGCCGAGCTCCGACTGCGAGAGCGCAAACTCCTCCGGCGTAAGGCTGCTTCCAACGAGACTGAACCGCCATGCGGTTGTAAGCGCGTTAACAATGGGTCCGTCGTCCGGCGCGGACATGAAATTGCTCGTCATTATGTGAACAATGGGCGCGCCTTCGCCCTTTTCCACTTCCACAAGCAGTTCGTTATCCGATAATTCGGTGTTTTCATTCGCTTCGAGTATTTGATAGCCAAGCGCGGCAAGCGCCTGTTCCCCGCCGGGAATGAGGTTGTTCTTATCGCTTAAGTACAGGCTGCCGGAATATGTGATTTCGCTTTCCGTACCGGCCGTATCGGAACCCGAAAACATGCCCACGACCTTCGGGATCAGACACAGAATCAGTATAAGGAGCATGATGATGATGGTGCTGATGCGGTATGCCTTTTTCCTTACGGCGTCTAAATAGGTGAATCTGAATACGGTAAAGATCTGATTCATGCGTCTTCACCTGCCTTTTCGACAAATATCTGATGCAGCGAGGGCTCGCGGATTTCGTATTTTATGGGATATACGCCCTTTGATATCATGGCGGAAAGGAAGCTCTGCGCCATTTTATCGCCGGTGATTTTGTATTCGGTTTCGTTTGCACGCGCGCCGATTCGGATCAGTCCCGCCTCGTCTGCAATCTCCGATACGTCCTTTTCACAGGAAACGATCAGGTTTGTGTGTCCGTAGCCGCGCTTGATATCGCGAAGGCTTCCGCTAAGAAGCGCCCGGCCTTTGTGAAGAAGAACGATTTCCTCGCAGTAATCCTCTACCACGGGCATCTGGTGGGAGGATAATACCACGAATTTTCCGTTCTTTACCATCTCGTCGATTACGTCGCGAAGAAGCTCCGTATTGACCGGATCGAGCCCGCTGAAGGGCTCGTCCAGCACGATCAGCTCAGGATCGTTTACAACGGCTGCGATCAGCTGCACCTTCTGCTGGTTGCCCTTGGAAAGCTTTTCTGCCGCCATATTCCTGTACTCCGAAACGCCCAGCCTTTCCATCCATTTGGCTACGCTCTTTTTCGCGTCGTTTCTTTTCATTCCGCGAAGCATGGCGAAATACTCCAGCTGCTCCGCAACGCGGGTTTTCATATAAATGCCGCGTTCCTCGGGCATGTAGCCGAAGTTCAGGCTTTCGCGGGTGATGCGCTTTCCGTTCCAGGCTGCCTCGCCCTGATCCGCAGAAAGCAGACCCAGCATCATTCGTATGGTAGTGGTTTTTCCGGCTCCGTTTGTTCCGATGAGGCCAAAGACGCCGCTGTTTTTCATTTGAAAGCTTAAGTGATCTACGGCTGCTTTATCGCCGTATTTTTTGACAAAGTCGTTTACCGTGAGACTCAATATGTTTTCCCCCTTTCCGGTGATATAAGTATACAATCTTTTCGATGCAATTTCAACAGAACCGGTCTGAAATATGCATTTTGCAATTCAAGTTGTCTTTGAATCGTTCCTTTGTTTATTGACAACGGGCGGAAGTCATTGTAAACTGGATGTGAACAGGAGGCGAATGGTATGACGGCTGAACGCATTCGGGAAGCGATGAAGCGCGCGAGATATTTTATAGACGAATTGACGGTTGATGCGCCGGACGGAGATCCCAAAAAGATTGTCGAGGACGAAGACCGCTTTTTTGCATGGGATAACGAGCGCAGATGCGTAAAAAACGGAAAGGATTTTCTGTTTGACTGGAGCTATTACATCGGCATCGTGATGGAAGGGCTTTACTATATGTATCAGGCCGGAGAAGGGGAAAAATATCGGGATTACGCCCTCAGATACCTTCATGCGGTTGAAACGGACGGACGATTAAACGCTTATGCCGGTTATGTTCCGTATCACGGCGTGGACTGTTATAAAACGGCGAGCCTTTTGCCTTTGTTCATGGATGAAGATGAAGAAATCCGCACGCTTGCAGACGGGCTTTATAACGATCTTGCCGTTGTCAACAGCATATATGCGCCCGAGTGCCTGGGCGGGAATTACTATCATGTATGGCGCGGCGGAAAGCCGCCGAGGTATGCGGTTTGGCTGGACGGGCTGTATATGTCGCAGAATTTCCTTGCAAGATATGCATCCAAAACCGGGGATCAAAAGCAGCTTTCGGCGATTGCCCGGCGTTTTCGGTGGGTAGACGAGCAGCTGAAGGATGAAAAAACCGGCCTTTACTACCATGCCGGAAATAAAAGGGAGGATGTGTGTCCGTTTTTCTGGCTTCGCGCGTGCGGATGGTATGCGCTTGCGCAGATTGAGGTGTATGAATGCCTTTCGGGCGAAGACAAGGAGAATATGGGAAAAGCGCTGAACGATTCCATGAACGCGCTGATCAGATGGCGGGATCCTGAAACGGGACTTTGGCTCAACCTGATCAGCGACGAAAAAGACGACGGCAACCGCCCCGAAAGCAGCGGAAGCGCAATGATGGCGTATACGCTTATGAAAGGCGCAAGGCTCGGCGCGCTGCCCAAAGAAATGGCTGTGATCGGAAGGGATGTATTTGTGCGCCTGACCGAACAGAAGCTGATTGATAACAAATTTACCGATGTATACCTGATGGCTTCGGCTTCGGGCGAAGATAATTACAGAAAAAAGGATTACTACATGCCCCAGGAAGGCAAGGGCGTAGGCGCATATATTATGGCGTATTCGGAGATGCTGTATTTGGAGAAATAGAATGGATGGGAGCGCGGAAGAGGAGAGGTCTCTTACGCGCTCCCGAATCATTTGGCGGTTTACAGCAGATGAGATCGCTGGGCGCAGCGGCGGATGATGGCGCAAGCCTTTCATTATGCTTGAAAAGACCCTCTTGGGCGCTCACGCGACTGCTCTCCCAGAGGACGAGTGAAGAAGTCGCTTGAATGCAGCATAAACGGCAGTCTTTGCAGTGATATACATTTCATGCAAGCGTTGTTCAATCAAAAACGTTCGTTCATTATAGCGTAAACGCTCGGAGCTCCCTTTGGAGCTTATGCAAAACAGAAAAAAAACGAAAAGAGGTTGCATCCGTCTGCTGACAAGCCTCTTGCCGCCCTTCTTTCAATAAGGCGCGGCAAGAGGCTCATGATTTCATATTAGATTTTATAAGAGATGAATAGGCGCTTGCTTCTTTTTATACAATGCCGCTGATTCTTACGATTTCAACGCCCTTTTCTTCCCATGCATCGAGAATCTGATTAAAACCCAGAGAATCGCTGGCCATATGTCCGGCAATGACCAGGTTGCTCTTGTTGTGCTCATTCATCGCTTTAATGACCTCGGGCGTAGCGTGCATGGTGATGAACGTTCCTATGCCGGCGTTGGAGCAGGCGATATATTCTTCGGGAGAAGGCGCGCCTACGCCGTACATTTCCACATAAATCCTTCCGGCGAAGCTGTCCCTGGAGCCCACCCAGACCTCGGGCTTCTGTCCTTCCAGTGCATCCTGATATTCGCGGATGGTCATAAGCTCGTCAATCACGTCCTGAACGGTCGCCTGCGGATTTCGCTCGGTCAGCGCGTTCATTCTTTCCTGTGTGTATCTCTCTGCCAGCATGTCGGCGGGCGTATGGAAGGCGACGTCGTTTATATCGAGCAATTTCGCCACGTCCCGCATCTGCGTACGGTTTCTGGAGTGCATGCCCTGCTTGCGCTTTGCGTTGTTTGCATAGGCCAGCCTCTGCGCTTCGTTGATCGGAACACCGCATTCCATAAGCTTTTTCATGTGGTCGCGTCCGAACAGTTCGCTTGTGCCGGGGTTGAGAATTCCGGCGGGGTGATGCTGAGCAACGCAGTCAAAGCCCAGCTGCTTTGCAAGCATCAGCATGGTCGTGTCCATGTCAATGCCTGCCAGTATCTTTTTTACTTCTTTTCCGTTGTCAAATACAATACCGGAATCCTCGGGCATCTGCTCAAGCCCTGCAAGCTCCATAACGATATCGTACATTTCTTTTACGGTCATATTCATTTCCTCCTGTCATATACAAAAATCTGTTGATTCGGCGTATCAAAAAGGACCGTCTCAAAGGGACTGGAGATGGTCCTTCTTTTCCAATAATCACATATGCTGCGTATTATGTATTGCTTTGCTTTACAACGGCGGCAGCGGCAGCGGCTGATTCATAAGGCTCAGGCAGCGGGGCATGTCGCTGAGAAGCTCGGGAAGGCGGTCGAGCACTTCGATTTTCGCCGTTGCAAGGATGTGCGGGACGGCGCGCTGAGAAAGCGCGTAATCCAGAACCGCTTTGGGCGGCACGGTCATCAGCGGTATGCAGGACGCGCAGTAGGCGTACATATCGCTGAGCGCTCTTCCGGATATGGATACGTTGAGCGCGGCAAGCTTTTCGCGCAGCACCTGCAGGCGGTTGATTACTTCCCCGGGAATGTGTCCGCTTCCGTCGAATATCTTAAGAAGCGCGTTTAGCTGAACCGTCTTTTCCGCATTTCTCACGCTCTTTTTTGCGCTTGTCCAGGAAAGGTCATTTGCCCTGTCCATACGGATCATGAACGAGCGGTCCAGAATGCGCGGATTCAGCGGATAGCCGATCTGGTCATCCAGCACCGTCATTATGACTCTGAGCGCGCTTTCGCGGTTTTCATCCTCCGCCCATGTGGTGAGGCCTCTGGCCTGATCGGCGACGGGAAGCTGGTTTGCATCGTCCAGCATCAGAACGCGCAGCGTGTTCATATCGTCAAAGCGGGTGAGCGCTTTAAATTCCGCGTTCTTAAGTACGCTGTCTTCTCCTGCGTTTATGCATACGAATCTGCGCGAACCGGGCGCATTGAGACCCAGCGCCGAAACCGCGTCGCGCACGAGCGAACTCTTGCCGCAGCCGGTTTCGCCCGATACTACGACCATCTTGCCGATGGCGATGCAGGCGAGGAGGTTTACCGCTTCGTCGTTGGAAAGCGTTTTGCCGCTTTCTTCGAATATCTTTCGGATATCGCTCACCAGCTGTGCGCCGGTGGGTTCATAGGTTTCGGGGCTGTGTGCATAATCGCTGGCATCTGCATAGGAATCTGCTTGCGCGCCGTCCAGGCAGCGGGCGTGAATGGCGTATTTTATCAGATCCTGTTTAAGCGCGTCGCGCATCGTGCCGCTCAAAAGCTTGGCGGCCTTTGCCTGCTGATCGCGAGCGTCTTCGGCTTCCTTCAGGCGCTTTTCGCATTCCGCCTTCAGGCGCGCTGCGGTACTTTCCATCTTTTTGATTTCCGCCGCGTGCGTCTGGCGCGCTTCTTCCATCAGCTGTGCGCGTTTATCGGTCTTCTGGCGCTTAAGCTCGTCAATCTCGCCGAGAATTTTCAGGCGCTCGGCTTCCAAGTCGTTCAGCTGCTCAATTTCAGCACCGGAAACCGTTCGCCCGCCGGCAGAAAAGCGGGGAGCGAGCGCATCGGAGAGTTCGTCAATGGCGAGGAGCTCGTCAAGAAGCGCTCCGCGCGCTTCCTTAAGCGCCCACGCGTCCTTAAAGCTCCTGGCTGCGCGTTCGATGGGACTCATAACGGGCCGGCCCGTTACATCGCCGGGAATGGGAGAGCCGAGCTGTTCAATGCGGGATTTGCGCCAGCCTTCGTCCACTACCTCGGAAAGGCTGCGTCCGCGGCGCGGATTGAGCCCGGTCTGAGAGTAGGAAGCGGAGTCGCGGCTCTGAATGCGCGGAAGCGCACGGCGGGAAAGATATTCCGGCGCCTCTTTTGTTTTTTCGATTTCCCTCTTCGGTTCTTCCGCTTCTTTGGGCGTTTCTGCCTTTTCGGCAGCGGGCGCCTTCTCTTCCTCGGCCTTTGCTTCGATCACAGGCGCTTCTTTCATGCAGGGGGCCGCTTCTGCTGCCGGCTGCGCTTCTTTCTCGATAGCGGGCGCGCTTGCCTCCGGGATGATTTCTTCTTTTTCTTTTTCTTTTTCGGCTTCCGCTTTTACTTCCGGTTTTACGTCCGGTTCGGCTTCCGGAATCTCGGCCTTTGCTTCTTCTTCGGCTGCTTCTTCGGCCTGTTTGGCTATTTTCTGAAACAGGGGAAGGCCGTTTGAGGTTACGATGATTTCGGCGGGCGCCTCCTCCGGGAAGGGAAGCTTGTAAAGGCGGGTGTAAGCGCTCTCTTCAAATGTACGCATCTCGTATTCCGCGTTCAATGTAAATTCGTATTCGCCCTCTTCCTCAAGCGCCTGTACGGTGTAGGGGCCGGTGATCTTTCCGCCGGAAATCAGCGCGGCAAGCGGCGAAGTCGGAGCGATTGCCAGGCGGGCTTTTGCCTTGCCCTCCGCAATTTCGTCCACCCTGTATACCTCGGAAAGCCACTCGTCCGGGCAGCGCTCAATTACGTCGGAGTATACGATATTGCGGTTGTTTTCCATTCTTTCGGGGCTGTAATTCTTATTTGGGCGGATTTTGTCGTTTTCATTTGGATGCCTGGTCAGATCCAGCACGCAGAATTTTCCCAGCGTGCGCATACGCGCCTTGAACCGGCTGGATTCATTTTTATCAGGAACAATGCGAATTCCGCCTTCGTCGGGCAATAGCTCCTTTGCATTTTCCACGCGGTCAAACGCGCCGTCTCCTTTTACAAACAGCGGCTTGATGCGAAAATATGCCTTCTGTGGTACGTCTTCTTCCAAAAAGCAAATGGTCAGTTTTCCAGGGAGCGTCATTCGAATTCCTCCTGACTCGGTTTCGTAAAACGTAAGCTTTACCTTATATACGATTATCATAAACATTATATATGCAATTTCCGTTTGCGTCAATCTCATATTTACAAAATAAGAAAAGACTGGCGCAAAATTTCAAAAATTCCGCCAAAAATGAAGCGATTTCTGTCTTTTGCAGGAGCGTTTTACGGAAAATAAACACAACGATGAAAGCGCTTTACATTGGAAATATGCAGAAACGGAAAAACGGCGCTGCGCCGGTAATCGGGCAATATATTGAATTCAGTATCGACAAAACGCCTTTGCCGTGATAAAATAGAACATAAAATTTGATTGCAGGAAGGAGAGGACGGATACGTGAATTTTCACACGAAACCCGAATGGCAGAATATCGAGGTGCAGTCCATCAACCGCCTGCCCGCGCACAGCCCGTGGGAAAACACGCATACGCTGTCTTTGGACGGTACGTGGCGCTTTTTGCTGTGCGAGGATCCGAGCCTTTTGCCCGCGGCATTTTATCATTCTGAGTTTAACGACGCCAAATGGCGCGAGATCACTGTGCCCGGAAACTGGGAACTTCAGGGCGCGGGTTCGCCCGTCTATACCAATTGGGCGTATCCGTTTACGGATGAGCCGGGTGCGCACAGAATCGTTCCCAGCTTTGAAAACGAGACCAATTACGGATCTCTTCAGAACCCGCCGCACCTGCCGGATCGAATTCAGACCGGTCTTTACAGGCGCACATTTGTTTTGCCGGAGCACTTTGTCGGAAAGAAGCTGATTCTTCGTTTCGGCGGCGTGGAATCCGGCTTTTATGTTTGGGTAAACGGAAATCCGGTGGGCTATTCTCAGGACAGCAAGCTTGCGGCGGAGTTTGACGTGACGAGATATGTGTATGCCGGTGAAAACAGCATTACGCTTCAGGTCATGCGCTTTACCGACGCTACATGGCTGGAGGATCAGGATTATTGGCATCTGTCCGGCGTTTTCCGTCCCGTGAGCCTGTTGGCAAAGCCCAGAATGTATATTCAGGACGTGTATGTACAGGCGGAGCAGACGGGCGAACTTACGATGGATGTTTCGGTAAAACGCGTATCCGGCTTTGCCGACACGCTCGTCCGCCTTCATATCTATGATCCCGACGGCAAGATTATTTACAAAGAAAAGCGCGCGCCCACGGCGGATGTTCCGCCGCTTCACGACAGCAATCATTCCATGCCGGGACACGCGCGGTTCCATGTGAAGCTCGACGGCGTAAAATGCTGGACGCCCGAAACGCCGACGATGTACCGGGCGCACCTTGCGCTGTTAACGCCCGATTCCTCGGATGCGGCAGACCGCGAAAGAGTGTATTTCGGCTTCAGAACCGTAAGGATTGAAAACGGAATTCTGACTTTGAACGGTCAAAGGGTGATCGTACGCGGCGTAAACCGGCACGAGCATTCCGTAGACGGCGGAAGATATGTAACGCGCGATGAAATGAAAAAGGAAGTCCTTCTGATGAAGGATATGAATATCAACGCCGTGCGCACCTGCCATTATCCGGATGATCCGTACTTCTATGATCTTTGCGACCGGCACGGGCTGATGGTGGTTTGCGAAACGAACCTCGAAACCCACGGCGTGGGCGCGATGCTCTCTCAGGATCCCGAATGGGCGGAGGTATATCTGCAGCGCGCAAGGCGTATGGCGCAGACGCATAAAAATCATCCTTCGATTATCGCCTGGTCGCTCGGAAACGAGAGCGGGCTCGGGCCCAATCATGCGTCGATGGCGGCATGGCTTCGCATGTACGATCCCACGCGCCCGGTGCAGTACGAATCCGGCGCGCCCGGGAAAAATGTATCCGATATCCGCTGTCCGATGTATCCGACGCGCGAGCAGATTGAAAAGCTGCTTTCGGACGGCACGGATGAACGGCCTGTGATACTGTGCGAATATGCTTATCAGATATTGAACAGCGGCGGCGGACTTAAGCAGTTCCGCGAGCTCACCGAGCGCTATCCCCGCTTTCAGGGCGGCTTTATCTGGGATTTCCGGGACAAGGCGCTGTGGCAGACGGATGAGGACGGAAAGCGCTTCCCCGGCTACGGCGGCGATTTCTATGAATCGGTTACGGAACCGTTCGAGCCGAAATTCATGTGCATGAACGGCATCGTCACGCACGATCTTACGGTAAAGCCCGCCGGTTTGGAAGCGGCGACGGTTTATGCGCCCGTGTTCCTGGAAATGCTTTCTCAGGGGAAATATGTGCTTAAAAACCGGCAGATGGCAAAAAGCACAAAAGGACTCGTGCTTTCGTGGACGTGCTACGCGGCGGGCGAACCTACGGCAAGCGGTGAAATGCCGCTGAAGGCCATCGAGCCCATGTCGGATGCGCTGATATCCTTCGGCCCCGAGGGCGTTCAGGGCGAGCACTCCTACATTGATGTAGATATTATATCGCCTGACGGGCGAGTATGGCAGCAGCAGTTTGAGCTCTTATCAAGCCTTTCCGCGCCGAGGCGCATGCGGTATGCGCCCACCGTATTTGACGATTCGCACGGTATGATTACCGTTTCCGGCGCATCCTTCCGCCTGCAGATGTCAAAATCCACGGGCTGCATCGTGAGCATGCAGAAAAACGACCGGGAATACGTATTAAGCGCGCTGAGCGAGTGCGCCGTTCGCGGACTCTCGGGCGTAAACGCGCAGCAAGGCTGGGGCGAATTTGAAGCGTGGAGCGCATTTACGCAGGAAAACTGTTCAAGAAGACTGATCAACCTAAGCGTTTCCGCGCTCAGCGACGGACGAGCGCTGATTGAACGCACGACGAGGCTCGAGAGCCGGAGCGTGCCCGGCGCGTCGGTCAATATGAAGCTGCGCATGTGGGTGTCGGGAGACGGAAACCTTATTATAAATATGCGCTATCAATTGGCGGGCGCATCCAGCGTCGAACGTTTGGGCGTTACGTGGACGCTTCCCGCAGGTTTTGAAAAGGTGGAATGGTTCGGACGCGGCCCCGGCGAGAGCTATCCCGACAGATGCGAATCCGCCCGCATCGGCGTATACCAGACCACTGTTTCGGAGATGCATTTTCCCTTTACGCCGCCGGCGGAGAACGGCGGACGCGACGATGTAAGGCGCGTTGTCTTTGAAAACGAAGAAGGTGCGAAGGTTGTCATGTACTCCGACACCCCGTTCCACTTCGACGCCAGACATTATTCCGTAAGCGATCTTCGCGACGCCATGCACGATCACGAAATCACCAAGCGCGATGAAACCATCATCCATATCGACGCGGCGCATGCGGGCATCGGCGGCGATATGGCGTGGTCGACGGTTACAAATCCGAAATACCGGATTACTCCCGGCGATTATACGCACACGGTGAACATTCAGATACTTTAATCAATAAACCTATAAATTCGCTTTAAGAGGATGAGAATAACATGACCAAAGCTATTTTGCGCGCAACGCGCGAGAGCCGCGTACGCAGCGGACATCCGTGGGTATTTGCTTCGGACATTGAAAAGGTCGAGGGCGAGTTTACGCCGGGCGATATCGTAAATGTGGAGAGCACGAAGGGAACGTTTTTGGGAAAGGCGTTTTATAATCCGAATTCTCAGATTTCGCTTAGAATGCTTACCTATAAGGACGAAAATATAGACTATCAGTTTTTCAAAAAGCGCGTGGAGACGGCATGGGAATACCGGAAGCAGTTTGCCGATCCCATGAGCTGCCGCCTCATCTATTCCGAAAGCGATTTTCTGCCGGGTCTGATTGCGGATAAGTTTTCGGATGTAATCGTGATTCAGTCGATGTCTCTGGGTATCGAAAGATGGAAAAACGAAATCGTTCAGGCGATTGCAGAGGTTGTGCATCCTTTGGGTATCTATGAGCGCAGCGATGTTCCTGTGAGAAGGCTGGAAGGCATGGAGCAGGTAACGGGACTGCTCTACGGCGAAGTTCCCGACCGCGTCGAAATGAAGGAAAACGGCATTACATTCATGGTAGACGTGAAAAACGGACAGAAGACCGGCTTTTTCCTGGATCAGAAGGAAAACCGCTTTGAAGTGATGCGCGTTTGCAAGGATGCAAAGGTGCTGGACTGCTTCTGCCATAACGGCTCGTTTGCGCTGCATGCCGCAAAAGCGGGCGCAAAGAGCGTATTGGGCGTGGATATTTCGGAGGAAGCCGTTGAGGTTGCCAGGGAGAACGCGCGCATTAACGGGCTTGTAAACGCCGAATTCGAGGTTCACAATTGCTTTGATCACCTGCGCGAGCTGACCGATGCAAAGGAAAAGTACGACGTGGTGATTCTGGATCCGCCGGCGTTCACCAAGACCCGTCAGGCGGTGGAGCGCGCGCTTCGCGGCTATAAGGAGATCAATCTGCGCGGCCTGAAGCTGGTCAGAGACGGCGGCTATCTCGTAAGCTGCTCCTGCTCGCAGCACGTATCCTCGGAGCAGTTTATTTCAATGATCAATACCGCCGCGAGAGATGCGAAAAAGCGCGTGCGCATGGTGGAATTCAGAACCGCCGGACATGATCATCCGATTCTGCCCGCAAGCCCTGAGACGCAGTACTTAAAGTGCGCCATCATGCAGATTTTTGATTGACGATGGAAATCAATAACAAAAACGCATACGCCGTAAACGTTCGCACCCTCGCAGAAGTGTACTTCGAGGGCGGCGACCTTATGGCGGATATCCGGGCGATTGACCGCATGCAGGAGGGCATGAAAGGCCACCTCATGCTTCAGTCGTCCTACCCGCCCGAATACCGATCAGAAGTGCCCGTGAGGCACGAATGCCTGGTATCGGGCGTTTTGCTTGTCGTTCAGGGGCGAATCGACGGTTTGCTGCTTACGGACGGTTACGCGCTGGTCGAAGAAATCAAGACCACGCGCATGCCTGTTTCATCGATTCAGGCGGATGATTATCCCGTTCACTGGGCGCAGGCGGAGATTTACGCGTTTATACTGTGCAAAAGAGAAGGGCTTGCAGGCGCGGATGTGCGGCTTGTGTATGTAAACCTTGCGGGCGATAAGGCGCAGTTTACGAGGCATTACGATGAAAAAACGCTGGAGAAGCTGTTTTTTGAGTATGCCTGCGTGTACGCCGGGCGCATTTCGGCGCTTGAACAATGGAAGGATAAGTCGTTTCCTTCGATGCGGTCGTTTTCCTTTCCGTTTTCCGGGTACAGGCCGGGACAGCGGGAGATGATCAAAAACGCGTATATTGCTTTTCGGGATAAGAAAAAGCTGCTCGTGGAAGCGCCGACCGGCATCGGAAAGACGGCGGCGGCGCTGTTTCCGGCGCTGAGGGCGCTTGGCGAAGGCAAGGCGGAAACGATATTTTACTTGACCGCCCGAACGACCGGCAGAAAGACGGCGGAGGATACGCTTGATAAAATGCGCTCGGGCGGCCTGTCCGTAAGAAGCGTTACGATTACGGCAAAGAAAAAAGCGTGCCCCATGAGCGAAATGCGCTGCGGCGGCGCATGTCCCTATGCGGTCGGCTATTTTGACAGGCAGAGGGATGCGATTGACGAATCGTGGGGTACGGAGAAGCTCGCGTCGGAGGAAATTCGCTTTTTAAGCGAAAAATACCGGCTGTGTCCGTTTGAACTCTCCCTTGCGCTTGCAGAAACTGCGGATGTGGTGATCTGCGATTATAATTACGTATTCGATCCGCTGGTTCGGCTCAGGCGCTTTTTTGACCGAAAGGGAAAATATATACTTTTGATAGACGAGGCTCATAATCTGTCGCCCCGCGCAAGGAGTATGTATTCCGCCCGGATCGGCGAAAAAGAAATCGCGCTTTTGAGAAGAAAAGTCGGAAACGAAATTGACAGAAAGGCCGTCCTGTATAAATGCCTTACCGAATTGTATCGGGCGCTTCCGATTGCGGAAGAAGACGGGATGCTTGCTGAGCCGGATGAAAATCTGACGGAAAAAATCCGGGACTTTATGGAGACGGCAAAGGAGTATCTGTCTCAGGACTATGCATTTCAACCGGAGCTTACGGAGTTGTTCTTTTCGGCGGGTGCGATGCTGCGGGTAAAAGACGAATTCCAGAAAGAAACCCACAGGATGCTGATTGAAAAAGAGGGCAAGCGCTCGCGCGTAAAGCTCTGGTGCTATGATCCTGCGCCAAGGCTGAAAAAGGCGATGAAGAGAATGGCGGGCGTAGTGATGTTTTCTGCGACGCTTGCGCCCATTCATCATTATGCGTATGTTTCCGGGCTGGATCTTAACGACGGAGACGGCTTGCTTACCCTTTCCTCGCCCTTCCCCAAGGAAAATCTGTTCTGCGCGCGCCTATCGATACCGACAACGTACCGCATGCGCGATGAGAGCGCGGTCAGGGTTTCCGAAGCGATTTACGCCATGGCGCGGTCGAAAACGGGCAACTATTTAGCCTGCTTTCCGAGCCATCAATATATGAGAAAAATTCAGGAGATATTCTCTGCTCGATTTCCCGACGTACGCGTGATCCTTCAGGAGCGGGATATGCCGGAGGAGGACAGGAAAAAGTATCTCGATATGTTTGAGGAATCGCCCGATACGCCTATGGTCGCGTTTATCGCGATGGGCGGCGTGTTTTCGGAGGGCGTGGATCTTCCGGGCGAAAAACTGATCGGCGCAGCGATTGTCGGCGTAGGGCTTCCGCAGATCAGCTTTGAAGGCGAATGCATGAAAGCGCTGGTCGATGAAGCAGGCGAAGACGGCTACCGTGCCGCATACGTCTATCCCGGCATAGAGCGCTGCCTTCAGGCTGCCGGGCGCGTGATACGAACCGAAAACGACAGGGGCGCGGTATTATTTATCGACGAAAGATACGCAAGAGAGGAATACCGCCGCCTTCTTTCGCCCAGATATGTACCTTTGCCGATAAAGGAAACGGCACTGTTGGGCGCGCTTACGGAATTCTGGGAAGGATAAAAAAATAAAGCGCGCCGGTCGGCGCGTCGGGGAATGGATGAGAACGGGCGAGAGTGAAATTCTTTTGCGCCTGCGTTCATTTTTTGCCGGCGCCGGGCGCTTTTCAACGCTTAAACAAAACGGGACTTAAGCGGAAAGACATCATTCCGTTTAAGTCCCGTTTGTTTTATTGAAATCCTGTCAATAGTATCTTTGCCGAAGGCGCGTTTTTAATCCTCGCGGATTTCGTCAAAGAAGGATTCGCCGTCCAGATTGTTTTCGATTCCGAAGGCGTCCAATACGGTTTTGGAAACGTCTGCAAAGGAGGCGCGGGTGCCGAGGTTTACGCTCTCCTTAAGGCCGAGGCCCCATACGATCAGCGGAACTTCCTCGCGGGTATGGTCGGTGCCGGGGAAGGTGGGATCGCAGCCGTGATCGGAGGTGATGATCAGCATGCCGTCGTCGCCAAGAAGCCCCAGGATCTCCGGAATGTAGGAGTCGAACGCCTCCAGACACTCGGCGAAACCGTCCACGTCGTTTCTGTGGCCGTAGAGCTGGTCGGTATCCACGAGGTTTACGAACATGAGACCCTTCCAGTTGTCCTTTCTGAGGGTTTTTATCATGGAATCGATGCACGCGTCGTTTCCGGAAGCGTGATCGGATGCGGTAAGCCCTCTGTGGTTAAAGATATCCTCGATTTTTCCTACGCCGATTACGTCCAGATGGTTCTTTTTCAAAACGTCCAGCATCGTGTCGCCGAAGGGATCCACGGAGAAATCGCGGCGGTTGCCGGTGCGTACGTAATTGCCTGCCGAACCGATGAACGGACGCGCGATTACGCGGCCGACGCAGTGCTCTTCCTTCAGAATTCTGCGGGCCGTTCTGCAGATGTGGTACAATTCCTGAACCGGGACCACGTCCTCGTGCGCGGCGATCTGGAATACGCTGTCGGCGGAGGTGTACACGATCAGCTTTCCGGTGACGTAATGCTCGTTTCCAAGCTCCTGAATGATCTGAGTGCCGGATGCGGGGCGGTTTCCAATGACCTGCATGCCGGTTTCATCTTCGAATTTTTTAATGACTTCCTCGGGAAAACCGTTGGGGTAGGTGGGGAAGGGTTTTTCGAGCGTAAGGCCCGCAAGCTCCCAATGTCCCGTAGTGGTGTCCTTGCCGGCGGATTTTTCGCGCATGCGGCCATAGCAGCCAACCGGCTCCTCATCGTCGATGCCGAGAATACTTCCAAGACCCAATTCTATCAGATTCGGAATATCGGGCTTTTTTTTCTCCCATACATGCAGAAGCGTATTGGAACCCGCATCTCCGTATTTTGCCGCGTCCGGCGACGAACCGACGCCGCAGCCGTCCAGTACGACGACCAGTGCGCGCTTGATTTTTTTCATATCTTTCAGCCCCTTCTTTGCGTAGTATGTCAGCCCGCGCGAAATTCATCCGCTTTGAAGCTTCACTTGCGCCAAATACAATTTATGTATCATGTGAGGCGCGTGCCGATGATCCGCCGAAGGCGAATTGCACGCTTTTCACAGCCCATCCCATTTTTTTCGACACATATGCCTAAATTCCTGCAAACCGTGCGATATTTACACAGGTTTTGGCGAAAAACCAAATTCTGCTTGAATTGTTTGCCAAAATGCGGTATAGTGGCGCTTGCGGATTTTCTCCGCAGGCTATATCAAATCAATCCGGAGGAAAGAATTTGATGGATAAGAACGCTCAGGCGCTGGCCAATGAGTTTCAGATGAAGATCGAGCACGTTTCAAATGTTATTGAGATGCTCGATGAAGGAGATACCATACCTTTTATTGCCCGATACAGAAAAGAGCGCCACGGCGCGGCTGACGATCAGGTGTTAAGAGCCCTTTCCGAGCGGCTTAATTACCTTCGCTCGCTCGATCAGAGGCGCGAAGAAATCTCTTCTTCCATTATCGCGCAGGAGAAGATGACGGAAGAGTTACAAGCGGCAATTGAAAATGCAAAGACGCTTTCGGAGCTTGAGGATATTTACAGGCCCTATCGTCCGAAGCGCCGCACCCGCGCGACGATTGCCAGAGAAAAGGGGCTCGAAAAGCTTGCGGAGGCGATATATTCGCAGGATCCTGGCATTAGCGATCTGAACGAGCTTGCAAAGGACTATATTTCAGAAGAAAAGGGCGTATTGACGGAGCAGGATGCGCTGGACGGCGCGTCGGATATCATTGCGGAAATGCTGTCGGACGACGCGCAGATTCGTTTTCGCGTAAAGGCGCTCATCCGACAAGCGGGATTTTTGCGCAGCGAACGGGCAAAGGAAGGCGAAAGCGTGTACGGCATGTACATGGACTTCCGGGAGAGCATAAAAAATGCGCAGGGCTACCGCGTGCTTGCCGTAAACAGGGGAGAAAAGGAAGGCTGGCTGAAGGCGGGTATTGAAGTAAACGATGAAATCGCGATATTCGACATGGTAAAAACCCGCGTGAAGAGCGGAAGAGCTGCTGCGCAGTTTCTTGAAAATACGGTCAGGGATGCGTATCAAAGGCTTATTTTCCCGTCTGTCGAACGCGAAATCAGAAATGAACTCACGGATGCGGCCTGCGAAAACGCCATAGGCACGTTTAAAATGAATCTGAAGCCGCTGCTTATGCAGCCGCCGCTGAAAAACCGAGTGACGCTTGGCTTTGATCCTGCGTACAGAACCGGCTGCAAGCTTGCGGTTGTGGATGAAACCGGAAAGGTACTTGAGACCGGCGTTGTATATCCCACCCCGCCCCACAATAAAAAAGCGGAAGCCAGAGAAAAACTGAACGCCATGATTCGAAGGCATAATATCACCGCCATCGCCGTCGGAAACGGAACTGCATCCAAGGAAAGCGAGATATTTGTTTCGGAGCTGATCAAAGAGCATGCGGGCGTTTCCTACATGATGGTCAGCGAAGCGGGCGCGAGCGTGTATTCCGCATCCCCCCTCGGCGCGCAGGAATTCCCGGAGTACGATGTATCGCTGCGTTCGGCGGTTTCGATCGCCCGCCGCCTTCAGGATCCTTTGGCGGAGCTCGTTAAAATCGATCCCAAGGCCATCGGCGTAGGGCAGTATCAGCACGATATGCAGCCATCCAAGTTAGATGAAGCGCTGGGCGGCGTGGTAGAGGACTGCGTAAACGCGGTGGGCGTAAACCTGAATACCGCTTCCGCATCGCTTTTGTCCTATGTTTCGGGGCTTACGAACGCATCTGCCAAGGCGATTGTGAAATATCGAGAAGAGAATGGCGCGTTTAAAACCCGAAAGGACGTAAAAAAAGCGCCCCGGATCGGACCCAAGGCATTTGAACAGAGCGCAGGCTTTTTGCGCGTTCCGGATTCTGAAAATATACTGGATAACACCGGCGTGCATCCGGAATCCTATGATGCGGCGAAAAAGCTGCTTCTGGCGCTGGGCTATACGCTTGAGGACGTAAAAAACGGACGCGTGACGGGGCTGGTTGAAAAATTCCGCGCCCTTTCGGATGCGGAGATTGAGAAAACATTGGGCGTAGGCAGCCATACAGCGAAGGATATCGTTGAAGAACTCATAAAGCCCGGACGCGATATACGAGGCGAGCTTCCCGAAACCATGCTTCGCGCGGACGTTATGAGCATATCCGATCTGAAAAGCGGCTTAAGAATCAAGGGTACCGTTCGGAACGTAACCGATTTCGGCGCGTTTGTCGATATCGGCGTGCATCAGGACGGGCTTGTACACATATCCGAACTGGCGGACCGGTTTATCAGGCACCCGTCCGAGGTGGTAAGGGTCGGAGACGTAGTGGATACCGTGGTTCTGAGCGCCGATGAAAAAACAGGCAGAATTTCGCTCAGCATGAAAAGGTGCGCCGCGGGAAAATAAAACGAAGCTTCTTAGGGAGTAGATTTTCGGCACGCCTATCTTCCATCTGCCAAAACAAAATGATTTTTCCTGTTTTCGATGATTCCTTCCTTTACCATGCGGCTGATCTCTGCGGAAAGGCCGCTTCTTTCCACTTCCAGATAGTCCGCGAGTTCCTGCCGGTTAAATGGTATATCGAATTCGCGGGCTTTGTTCTTTTTGGCTTCCTGCGACAAATATGCAAGCAGCTTTTCACGCGTCGAGCGCTTGCCGGTTATTTCCGCCTTTTGGTGAAAGCGAATGTTTTTCTGCGCGAGATCCTTCATGAGATTAAAGATCATCTGCTGATGAAATGCACAGGTGTTTGAACATGTATACATGATATGACCGCAGTCGATCAGCATCACGCTGCATTTCGAGCTTGCGATGATGTCTACCGGTATGGACTCCGCTTCCGCACAGGCGAAGGACTCTGCAAATAAATCCGACGGCTCTATTGTGGAAACGATGGATCGGTTTCCAAGGTAGTCGTCCGTAATAATCTGCGCCGAGCCCGAGAGTACAATGCCCAGATGCTTTGCCGGATCGCCTTCGTAGAAGATGGCTTCCTTCTTGTCAAAATTCAATACCCGCGCGCCAAGGCACGTGAGAAGCGAAGAAAGATTGTTCTCTTCGATCCCGTGAAACAGCGCGCATTTTTTGAGCACATCAAAATATTTCTGCATATACGCCCTCTTCTGTTGAAATTTCAACGGAATTTCCGACTGCATTATACTATAATACTTTCAGAAAGACAAGGAGGCGCACCTCATGAAAATTGCGTTTTTTGATGCGAAGCCCTATGATAAGCCGTCGTTTGATAAGTACGGCGCACAATACGGGGTGGAGTTTAAATATTTCGATACCAAACTTTCGCCGGATACGGCAGAGCTGGCCCATGGTTTTGACGGCGTATGCGTATTTGTAAACGACAACATTAATGCGCAGGTGATCGATCAGCTTCACGATATGGGCATAAAGCTGATTGCGCTCAGATGCGCCGGATTCAACAATGTTGATATGAAGCATGCCTACGGAAAGATTCATGTTCTGCGCGTGCCTGCGTATTCGCCGTATGCCGTGGCGGAACATGCCGCCGCCCTTCTGCTTACGTCTATTCGCCGCATTCATAAGGCGTACAACCGGACGCGGGATTTTAATTTCAGCTTGAACAACCTGACCGGCTTCGATCTTTACGGGAAAACGGTAGGCATAATCGGAACCGGGCGCATCGGGCGCGTATTTACGGATATTTGCCGGGGATTCGGCATGAAAGTGCTGGCGTATGATAAGTTTCATGCGCAGGGCTATGATAACGGCGATACGGTGAGATATGTAACGCTGGACGAGCTGTTTGAAGGAAGCGACGTCATTTCTCTTCACTGCCCGCTTACGGAGGAAACATACCACATTATCGACGAAAAATCGCTGGAGAAGTGCAAAAAGGGCGTTGTGATATTGAATACTTCCAGAGGCGCGCTGGTGGATGCGGAAGCGCTTCTGTCCGGAATCAAGAGCAGAAAAGTAGGCGCCGCGTGTCTGGATGTGTATGAGGAGGAGAGCGAGTGGTTTTTTGAGGACTTTTCGGGGCATATATTAAGCGACGACACGCTTGCAAGGCTGATATCAATGCCGAATGTCATCGTGACTTCGCATCAGGCGTTTTTAACGGAAGAGGCGCTTAACAATATCGCGGAAACGACGGCGATGAACATTACCCAGATGCTTGCAGGCGGTCAGTGCCCGAACGAATTATGCTATATTGGCGGAAGCGCACAGGATTGCAGAAGCGGAAAATGCTTTTAGGCGCGGAGGGATAAAAAGTGGTTCGAAAGATCATTGTGATAGACAAGGATAAATGCAACGGCTGCGGCGCATGCGCATCGGCGTGTCATGAAGGAGCCATTGAGATGGCGGACGGAAAGGCGTATCTTGCGCGGGAGGACTACTGCGACGGCTTGGGCGACTGTCTGCCGGCCTGCCCCGTAAACGCGATACGCTTCGAAGAGAGAGAAGCGATGGCATATGACGAACAGGCGGTTCGCTTGGCGAAAGATAAAAAGCGGGGTGCGCATGCTGCCGCCGCGTGTCCGGGAATAAGAACGAGAACGATTCGCAGGGAGGACGCGCCGCTTTTATCAAGCGCACAAACGCCCCAAAGCCAGCTTTCCCAATGGCCCTGCCAGATCAAGCTTGTACCTGTAAACGCGCCGTATTTTGACGGGTGCAGCCTTTTGATCGCCGCCGACTGTACGGCGTATGCTTATGGGAACTTCCACAACGAATTCATCAGAAACCGTATTGCGCTGATCGGCTGTCCGAAACTGGATGAGGGCGATTACACCGAAAAGCTCACAAGAATCATTCGGGAAAACGATATCCGAAGCGTGACAATCGTAAGAATGGAAGTTCCATGCTGCGGAGGCATTGAAAACGCAGCAAAACGCGCGCTGATGGCCAGCGGAAAGTTTATACCGTGGCGTGTGGTCACCATTACTACCGATGGAAAAATACTGGAATAAATAAAAAATATGATGGAAAACGCGGATTCTGTGATATAATAACAGGGACAATCAAAATGGAGGATGGAATATGAGAATCACGGACGATATCCTGTATGTAGGCGTAAATGATCACAAGGTAGACCTTTTTGAAGGACAGTACGTTGTACCGAACGGCATTTCCTACAATTCTTATGTCATTAAGGACGAAAAAATCGCCGTTATGGATACGGTCGATGTAAATTTCACCCATGAATGGCTTGATAATATTCAAAATGTTCTGGGCAGCAGAAAGCCGGATTATCTCGTCATTCAGCACATGGAGCCGGATCATTCCGCCAATATCGTGAACTTTATCCGCAATTACCCGGATACCACCATCGTTTCTTCCGCCAAGGCGTTTCAGATGATGTTTAATTTCTTCGGAACCGAGTTTACCGATAACCGCATCGTGGTCGGCGGCGGAAGCACGCTTTCTTTGGGCAGGCACGAGCTTACCTTTGTTACCGCGCCCATGGTGCATTGGCCGGAGGTCATTGTTACCTATGACAGCCTTGACAAGGTGCTTTTCTCGGCGGACGGCTTCGGAAAGTTCGGCGCTCTGGATGTACAGGAGGATTGGGCGGACGAAGCAAGGAGATACTATATCGGCATCGTCGGCAAATACGGCGCACAAGTGCAGAATCTTCTGAAGAAGGCTGCCGGGCTGGATATCGAGATCATTTGCCCGCTTCACGGCCCCGTGCTTTCTGAAAACCTGGGCTATTATCTCGGCAAGTACAATACCTGGTCGAGCTATCAGGCAGAGGAAGAGGGTATTGTCATCGCGTATACCTCCGTGTACGGAAATACGAAAAAGGCCGTTCAGATATTCGCAGAAGAGCTTCAGACGAAGGGATGCCCGAAGGTGGTCGTTCATGATCTTGCAAGGTGCGATATGTCTCAGGCCGTTGCGGATGCGTTCAGATATTCGAAGCTTGTACTGGCTACCACTACCTACAATGCGGAGATCTTCCCCTTTATGCGCGAGTTCATCGATCATCTCACCGAGCGCAATTTCTCAAACCGCACCGTAGCCCTGATTGAGAACGGAAGCTGGGCGCCGCTTGCCGCAAAGGTGATGCGCCAAATGTTTGAAAACAGCAAAAACCTCGCCTTTACCGATACCACGGTTCGCATTCTTTCGTCGCTTAACGAAGAAAGCGGCAAGCAGCTCAAGGCGCTTTCCGACGAACTTTGCCGCGAATATCTCGCAAAGCGCGATGATACCGCGAATAAGAATGATATGACCGCCCTTTTCAATATCGGCTACGGCCTCTATGTGGTTACCTCCAGTGACGGGAATAAGGACAACGGTCTGATTGTGAACACCGTGACGCAGGTTACCAATACGCCCAACCGCATCGCCGTCACCATCAATAAGCAGAACTATTCTCACCACGTAATCAAGCAGACGGGAATTATGAACATAAACTGCCTGACCGAGGAAGCGCCGTTCTCCGTATTTGAAAGCTTCGGCTTCGTAAGCGGCAGAAACGTTGACAAATTTAAGGACTGCACGCCGCTTCGTTCCGATAACGGCCTCGTATTCCTTCCGAGATATATCAATTCCTTTATGTCTTTAAAGGTTGAACAATATGTCGATCTCGATACCCACGGCATGTTCATCTGCGCCGTTACCGAAGCGCGAGTGATTTCCGACCGCGCGACCATGACCTACACCTACTACCAGAACAATGTAAAGCCGAAGCCTGAAACCGACGGCAAAAAAGGCTTTGTGTGCAAGGTGTGCGGCTATATCTACGAGGGCGATACACTGCCCGAGGATATCATCTGCCCGCTCTGCAAGCACGGCGCAGCAGATTTCGAAGCAATCTGACAGTTAAGCGCAGTGATTTTAAAACGGCTCAAACAGACGCCCGGCGAAATATGCTTACCCTATCAAACTACAAAACCGGCATATGGTTTCGATCATATGCTGGTTTTTTTGGTGCGCAATGCGGCATAAAATCCGTAAGAGGCGCTGCAATAGCAAAAGCCATTAGAAGAAGCGTAAACGGTTTTTAGGCCTCTTGCCGTCATGCCGTAACGAATATTTCAATAAGGAAAATATGTCGGTGGAACAAATCTCTTGCCGCGCGTTTGGCAGGAAGGGCGGCTTTGTCAGCGGTAGAGGGATGTGACGCTTGACGAAAAGTTCAAAGCTCTTACGATATGCACTTTCGTTCCCGTATGCTTATGTGCGCTCCATTCCGCAAATCATAGGAATACGTCATTTTCGGATTTAGCCTATTGACATTTCGATAAAAAACCGTTATAATATGCAACGTACGATGCGCAACATACGTCACTCAACAGGAGGATAGATATGCCGCCCAAAAACAGATTCACCCGGGAAGAGATTATTCAAACTGCGATTTCGATTGTCAGAGAAAGTGGTATGGATGCGCTCACGGCACGTTCGCTTGCGGACAGGCTGAATTCGTCGGTCAAGCCCATATTCGGGCTTTTTGAGAATATGGAGGAACTCAAAAAGTGCGTGCTTGAGAAATCCTACCATATGTACAGAGCATATCTTGATGAGGATATGAACAAGGGCGAGTATCCGCCCTACAAGGCAAGCGGCATGGCGTATATTCGCTTTGCGATGGAAGAAAAAGAACTTTTCAGGCTGCTGTTTATGCGTGACAGGAAGTCGGATGAGGATAAGGGCGTAAACAGCGAAGAAATGGAAATGCTGCTTCCGCTCATAATGAAAAGTGCGAATGTTTCAAAGGAAAATGCAAAGCGCATGCACTGTGAATTATGGCTCTTTGTTCACGGCGTCGCCGTTATGTACGCAACCGATTATCTGGAAATGGATTTGAAGGATGTAAGCAATATGTGTACGGATGTATATCAGGGATTGAAAGCGCGCTTTTCCCGCAGGGAGGAAACGGAATGATTCAAATTAAGGGACTTACAAAAAACTATAAGGATGTATGCGCGGTAGATCATCTGGATCTGTCGATACAGGAAGGCGAATTGTTTGCTCTGCTCGGCGTAAACGGCGCCGGAAAAACGAGCGCCATCCGTATGCTTTCCTGCATATTAAAGCCCTCTCAGGGAGATGCGATGATCGGCGGTTTTAGCATACTGCGCGAAAAAGAAAAGGTTAAGCAGATCATCGGCGTATCTCCGCAGGAAACGGCGGTTGCAATGAATCTCACGGTTCGTGAAAACCTCGGCCTGATTTGCGGAGTCTACGGATTTTCGCGCGATCAGGCGATGAACAAAGTGCGTGAAATGGCGGAAAGGTTTTCTTTGGAAAGCATACTGGATAAAAAAGCAGGAAAGCTCTCGGGCGGCTGGCAAAGGCGGCTTTCCATCGCAATGGCGCTGATCGGAAACACGAAGGTTCTGTTTCTGGACGAACCTACGCTGGGGCTGGATGTAATTGCAAGGAGCGAATTGTGGGATGTGATAAGAAGCCTTAAGGGGAAGATTACCATCATTCTTACCACGCACTATATGGAGGAGGCGAATGCGCTCTCCGACAGGATCGGAATTATGAAAAACGGCAGAATGCTCGCGATTGGAACGGCGGATGAAATTATAAAAAGCACCGGCAAGGAAACGCTTGAAGAAGCGTTTATCGCCATTCAAAAGGAGGGAAAGGCATGAGGATGAAGGCATTTTCCGTAAGATGCTTAAAAGAGATCGTTCGTGACCCTCTGAATCTGTTCTTCGGGCTTGCGTTTCCCTTGATTCTTCTTTGTCTGCTTTCGGCAATTCAAGCAAATATTCCCGTAAATCTTTTTGAAATCGAACGCCTTGCGCCCGGGATCACCGTATTCGGCCTTTCGTTTATGACGCTGTTTTCCGCCACGCTCGTTGCAAGGGACAGAGAAACGTCTTTTATGGACAGGCTCTTTACAACGCCGCTCACTGCATTCGATTTTATCTCCGGCTATATTCTGTCGCTTTTCCCTGTCGCCCTTTTGCAGGGCGTAATCTCTTATCTGGCGGCGCTCGCCTTCGGGCTCAAGCTCTCGGTAAATATTCTCTTTGCCCTTATTGCTCTTTTCCCGATCGCGCTTTTCTTTATCTCGCTTGGTCTTCTCCTGGGAAGCGTGCTCACGGTAAAACAGGCCGGCGGCGTCGCAGGCGCGCTCGTCACCAATCTTTCCGCCTGGCTTTCCGGCATCTGGTTTGACCTGGAGCTCGTAGGCGGAACGTTTCAGAAAATCGCGGATCTTTTCCCCTTCGTCCACGCAGTAAACATGGAACGCGCAATCATAAACGGATCATTTCAAATATCATCCGGCGATATCTTTTATGTAACCGCCTGGGCAATCGCTGTTTTCCTGATAGCTGTTCTTCTGTTTGTCAGGCAGATGAGGAAATAGAAATCTAAAATAAGCGCCGCCCTTATTATGCGTTTGATTAAGCGCACATAATAAGGGCGGCCTGCTTTTTATGTATATATGCTTTTGCTATTCTTCCGAAACCCTGAAAAAATCATTCTCCGTATGCGGGCATACGCTTTCGGCTGTGGAAAGGGTGAGGCTTGCGAGCTTTGCGCCGCATTTTACGGCTTTGTCGAGCGGCATGCCCTTTGAAAGCGCTGTTACGCATGCGGAAAAGAACGCGTCGCCTGCACCTGTTGTGTCGACCACGATGCATTCCACAGCGGGGCAAAGACCGCTGATTCCCTCTTCTAAATCGATATAGGCTGCGCCGTTTTCGCCCATCGTCACAATCAACTGCTTAAGCTTCATTTCCTTTGCTTTGGGCGTTACTTTCTTAAGCAGTGCTTCCGGTGCAAGTCCCCGAAGCGGCATTTTGAAAAGCCGTCCGGCTTCGATTTCGTTTAGAATGATGCATTTCGTGCGGGAAAGGAAATCGGGGCGCTTAAGAATCACGCTCATATTTGCGACGATTACATATACGTCCTTTTTGTATTTTTCCGAGAGCGTAAGAACGCGCTCCGTGAGAGGTTCGGACAAGTCAATCTCCAGAACTACGTTTTTCGCATTTTTGATGATTTCCTCGCCCTTTTCTTCAAACAGCGCTTCCGCCGGCGCGGGCGCAGGCATATGGGAAATGGAACCCGCCAAATCACCCTTGTCGTCAAACACGGCCAGCCACATGCCCATGCCTTTTTCCTTTGTAAATACCGTGTTCGTAAGAGAAACGCCGGCTGCGAGCAGTCTGTCCCGCGCCGCGTTTCCGAGAGCGTCCTGATCGATCATGGATATAAATGAAACGTCCTGTCCCAGATTGGCCATATCCTCGGCTACGTTTCTGGCAACGCCGCCGTGGGTGAGCATGATGCTTCCGAGATTTGTGCCGACTCTGTCATATCCTGCGAACGGGAATCCTTTGATATCCAAAAATACCGCGCCGATTACTACCGTTTCCACGGCATACACGCTCCTATCATTTGTATCTTTCTTCTATAAATCCGGCGGTGTGAAGGCCGCCGCATTTGCCTGACATTATAACACGAGGCGTTTTTTATCGGCAACCTTAGAAACGGAAAGATTGTGATAAACTCTGCTGCGGGAACAGGCGGTAAAAGAAATCCTGCGCGCTGCCGCTGCCTTCGAGCAGCGAATCGATTTCTTCCTTTGGAATTGCGGGCGTACTTTGGGGAAATGCGCCCGGCGTGCAGATCCGGTTTTCGGTGTAGAAGCGTTCAAGCTCAAAAAACGCGGAGGAGGAGCTGTAGAGCGCGCCGCCTTTTGTTACCCTGAGCGCTTTGGCGGAGGAGAGGCGTGACTGCATATCATCAGACAGAAGAAAAAGTATGAATTCCTTTGAAAGTGCCTGCTTCTCTTCCGCATGATTCTTTGAAAGACCGCATGCCGATGCATAGGTGACTTGGTCTGTGTATGCTTCGCCGGTTGTGATGATTCTGTAATCCGGCGCACGCCCGCTTTGGGAAAGGGATTCCAGGCGGGAAATTTCCCTTTGCGATACGAGGAGCGCGTCCGCCTCAGACAGCGTAAAAAGGCGGTAAGCGTCATCGCTTTGAATGCTTTCGCTGCCGGGGATGATTTCTCGCCGTTTTCGGTTCTGCGTTTTTGTTTCGTTGGGCGGGAGTGTAGGAGACGGAAGCCCAAAATCCATGCCGTACCTTGAAGAGCTTCCGGATTCGGACGGAGTATCTTCGCAATTGCCTGTAAGCATGGCTGTAAGTGCAACGGAAGGATGCGCATATTGTTCATCGTTCGGGAATGCGATTTTAGCGCCTGATATTGTGCCTGTCAGCTGAGCGTTGACTGCCCATGCCCAGCCGCCCATGGCGACGGGGACGCATAAACCGTCAAGGTTTGTCTGAAGGCCGGGCAGTATTGTTTCGGGCGCTTCGATGGGAATCAGATCGCTTTTATCGTTCAGCATGCCGGATGAAAACAAGAGTATGTCCGGCGGATTTTCGGGCGCGTAGTTGAAGGCGGCAAGCGTTTGCGGCGATACATAAGAGATTTGCACATATACGCCGTCGTGCGTCTTTTCAAAGCGTTCGGAGGCTGAATTCAGCCATCGGGAAAGGCTGCCTGCGCCCGGCGTCCAGCCTTCGCAGATCCATAGTTTCAATATGCCGCTGTAGCCGTCATACATCTCGTTTATGATTTCACCGGGGGACGCCGGAAGGCGGTCGAATATATCTGAAACAGACAGCGCGGCTGAAAGCAGGAGAATCGCCAGAATAAAGCGGATCAGAAGCGTTTTTCGCACCCAAATACACCTCCAAAAGCATATATGCGGGCGCCAAAAAATAAATTCAAAAAATTTGAAAAAAGGGGTTGACAAAAGGGGCGTCCTCTGTTATACTGATTAAGCTGTCAGCGAGGGAAACCAAGCGAGCGGCACCGATCCTTGAAAACGATACAGAGAACGAAAAAGAAGAAGACAGTCGATTCGGAAGAAAATTGAGCGAAAGACGCTTAACCGAGCGAAGGTGTTGGCGCACCTGAGGG
>JAFQKQ010000091.1 GCA_017396845.1 Clostridia bacterium | reverse complement strand
CTCGGCAAATTCATCCATCGTGCTTCCGATAAAACACTCTGCGACAAACTCGCCCGCCCCGTCAAATGCGGTATCGTCGATCTTTACATCCCTCGAAAGACAGGTAACCTTTTCAAGAGACGTACATCCTTTAAACGCTTCGGCTCCGATTTTTTCGACATGCTTGGGCAAAATGATCTCCCTAAGGTTCTCATTGTCCGTAAACGCATTCTCCTCCACTTCAGTAAGAAGGACGATGGAGAAATCGATCGCTTCCGCCGAAGAAGACGCGCCCATGGACGCAAGCACAAACACAACCAGGCACATAATCATTGCTAATCTACGCATAACTGCTTAAGTCCTTCCTTCCTATACTTATTTATATATCTTTACCCGATTCCGCGCTTCAGCCGCCGATGGTAATCCACATGGCGGGTCTGTAGCCCACAGTCGCATGCCCTACATCATCGCCATAAGTGGAAATGGCGCCGTTGTCGCCCCTAACGTGCATGGCGTTGCAGCGGTATTCGCCGTTGGTTCTCAGCCAGTAGCGGATTGGCTTTCTATCCGGAAGCTCGCTTCTGGCCTGCGGCGTCAGACTCGACTTGCGCATTTCATTCTCCGGCCAGTATTCCAGAATCTCTTCATAGCTTAAGAAGAATACATAGTCCTCCGTGTCCGGACCGCAATCGACGCCCTGCGGATTATCGGGATTGGTGTTCACGGTGAGAAGAATTCTCTCCTTCTCTTCCTCGGTAAACGCATCCTTATAGAAGATCTCGCTGCACCAGTAGCGGCAGTGCTCCGGAAAAAGATCCGCATCCGTGCCCTTGCTTCCGTCTCTCAGCGGAACCTTGTCCGGCGCTACGTTTACGCGCCTGCCGTTTACGTTTCCAAGGTAATTGGTATCTTCCGTCGTGCCGATGATCGAGCCCTCCCAGTTGCAATATTTATACTTGATCCAGCTGGGATCAAAGTACGAATCGCACTTGAGAATATATTTGCTGATGATGAGCGCGCGGCCGTCCTTTACGGTTACAACCTGCCACTCGATAGGATCAATCGTCTCCTCTTTTCTGTCCTGCTCAAACGTGCCTATGACAATGGACGGCTGAACGTCCGCTTCGCCGGACACATACATGATTCCGCCTTCCACATCCGTCTGATGCGCGACCGCATAATACGTTCCCTCGCGGTCGGGAATATGGGATACGGTAATATCCTGCGTCTCTTCCCCCTGATACACGATTTCGCCGTCTCTGTACACATCGAATATGAATGTGCCGTACACGTTTTCGCCGGGTACAAGGCTATCAATCGTCCATGTGATCGGAATGCCTATGTAGCCGTTCGATTTCGTATCACAGGTGATCATATATGCGCGGCTGTCTATATCCACATACGCCGAAGAAAGCATTATATCGCTGCGTTTCTTCTGATGATCCGTTTCCGCAAAGCCTGTAAAAACCGCCGTAATCATAGCTGCCGCCAGCAGCAGGGAAATGATGCTCTTTTTCATACTTCTCCTCATATTCTCTTTATAGACTTATAGACTGCACATTTTCATTGATCCGTCATCCGCCGATGGAAATCCACATGGCGGGGCGGTATCCGAGATCGCTATGGCCGACGTCCGAGCCATAGGTGGAATGCTTGCCGCTGTCCGCATATACGTACATTGCATTGCAGCGCCATTTGCCGTTGTTTCTCAGCCAGTAATACTGCGGCTTGCTTCCAATCTCCTTAAGCGCGCTCTTTGTCATTTTGCACTTTCTGTCCCGCTCCTCGGGAAGATAGGTGAGCAGCTCGTCAAGGCTTAAAAAGAATATATAGTCGTCCGTATCGGGGCCGCCCTCAATTCCGTACGGACTATCGGCATTTTCGTTGTGCGTAAGCAATATGCGCTCCTGCTCCGCCTCTGAAAATGCGGAATGCAGAAAATCATCGTTGAGCCATTTGCGAACGTGTACATAGTACAAATCGTCGTCCGTTCCCATGCTGCCATCTTTGAGCGGCACCGTGTCGGGCGTGGGCATGATCTTCTTGCCCGTTCGCATATTGTTTTCACCCGCTTCGCCGATATAGCTGCGGCTCCAATAGCAATATTTGTATTTGATCCATTCCGGATTGAAGTACGACCCGTTTTTCAGCACATACTCGCTCAACACAAACGCGCGTCCGTCCCCCACCGCAAGAATCCGCCATTCAATCGGATCCTCCGTTTTCTCATTGCGGTCCTGCTCGAAAAAGCCCATATACAGCTTGTCCGACACAAGGACCTCTTCCGAAAACAGAAGCTCTTCTCCCGCGGAAGTGAGAACCTCCGCTTCCAGCCAATATGCGCCGCCTTCATCCGGCGTATATTGATATATCGGCTGATCTGTCTCCTGAGACGATATCTCTTCCCCGTCCTTCATCAGCCGGTATGTGAACGTCCCCTCCGGTGCATTCTCATTCATTACATCGATGACCGTCCATGTTATGGGAAGGCCGGCGCATCCGTTCAAAAACGTATCGCAGTCGATAAAGAGAAACTGTTCAAAGCCGCTTTCGCCTTCCACAAAGGCCGGTGCGCTTATCATAAGCGCAAGCATGAGCATCCACGCCAGTAATTTCCTGATCATATGCGCATCCTTTCTCGCGTCCGCTTCCTCTTTCGATATGTACTCAGTATCAGTATACATTATTTTCGCTGCAATTACCAGTGTTTTCACACACCAAAAATGTAAACTAATCGCCACAGAATCGTGATAATTCTATGGCGAACAATTTTCGTTTACATTTCACTTCCGATGGAAATGGCTTTTTTATTCAGTTCAATGAGGTTCTGCCGCTTGGCAGATACCACCTTGGCAATCGTCTTATCGATGGCATCCATCGGGAAAAGGGCGCTTTCCTTCAGCATCTTTCCCATTACGATCATGTTTGCCAACGTCGTCATTCCCTCTTCGCCCGCAATTTTCGTAGCGGGAACGGGAAACGCCTTGACGTCCGTGCGCTTTACATCGCGGTCGATCAGGGACGAATCGTAGAAGATCATGCCGCCGGGAACTACCGCGTCCTCAAACTTGTCAAGAGACGGGAGATTCATAGCGATCAGTATGTCGGGCTTGGGAACCAGCGGACTTCCGATGGGCGAATCCGAAATGATAACCGAGCAGCTGGCGGTTCCGCCGCGCATCTCGGGGCCGTAGGACGGAAGCCATGTGACTTCCTTTCCCTCCAAAAGTCCCTCATAGGCAATGAATTTTCCGGTAAACAGCACGCCCTGTCCGCCGAAGCCGGAAATCAGTATGTTCGTCGTCTTCATTTGCCGGCCTCCTCTGCGTACTTATCCTTGTATACACCCAGCGGATAATAGGGCATCATGTTCTCTTCCAGCCACTTGAGCGCCTTGTCCGGCGTAAGTCCCCAGTTGGTGGGGCAGGTGGAAAGCACTTCAATCAGCGAGAAGCCCTTACCCTGAACCTGATACTCAAACGCCTTCTTGATGGCGCGCTTAGCGTTTTTGACGTTCTTTACATCGTTTACCGCTACGCGCTCCAGATACGCTGCGCCGTCTACATTTTTCAGAAGCTCGCAAACCTTGATCGGGAAGCCGACCGATTCCACCTGACGGCCGTAGGGAGAAGTCTGCGTAACCTGTCCGGGCAGCGTGGTCGGAGCCATCTGTCCGCCGGTCATGCCGTAAATGGCGTTATTTACAAAGATAATGGTGATGTTTTCGCCTCTTGCCGCGCTGTGCACGGTTTCAGCGGTACCGATGGCGGCCAAATCGCCGTCGCCCTGATAGGTGAATACGATATTTTCGGGATCTGCGCGCTTTACGCCCGTGGCAACCGCCGGAGCACGGCCGTGCGCCGCCTGAACCATATCGCAGTTAAAGTAGTTGTAGGCAAATACCGAGCAGCCGACGGGCGCAACACCGATTACGCGTCCTTCAATGCCCAGTTCATCAATCGCCTCGGCGACGAGCCTGTGGATAATGCCGTGGGTGCAGCCCGGGCAGTAGTGCATCTTCACATCCGCCAGCGCTTTCGGCTTTTCAAATACGATCATTTACGCCTCGCCTCCGATCTTCTGAGCTTCTTCAATCTTTTCAAGCACCTCTTCGGGCGTGGGAATCATGCCGCCGACGCGGGAGGCCAAAAGCACCGGACGCGTGCAGCGAATGGCAAGCTCGATATCCTCGATCATCTGACCCGTGGAAAGCTCTACGCTTACAAACGCCTTGGCGTTCTTCGCGCGCTGTTTCAGAATTTCCTTCGGGAATGGCCAAAGGGTGATCGGGCGAACGAGACCAGCTTTGATGCCCTTTTCTCTCGCCGCAACGATTGCGTTTCTCGCAACGCGCGCCGCAACACCGAACGCCACAACGATAATATCCGCATCTTCGGTCATGTATTCATCATACATAACCTCTCTTTCTTCGATCTTTTTGTACATATCATAGCGGCGGATATTCCACTGTTCCAGTTCCTCGGGAAGCAGGGAGAGGGAATTGATGATGTTGTGCTTTCTTTCGCACTTCGTACCCGTAACCGCCCAGCTCTTGTCGTATTCATTTACGCTGCCCATATCCAGAGATACCGGCTCCATCATCTGTCCCATGGTGCCGTCTGCAAGGATCATGGTAGTCATGCGGTATTTGTCCGCAAGGTCAAAGCCCTTGAATACCAAACTCGCCATTTCCTGAACGGATGCGGGAGCCAGAACCAGCATGTGGAAATCGCCGTGTCCCGCGCCTCTGGTCGCCTGGAAATAGTCGGACTGGCTGGGCTGAATGCCGCCCAGTCCCGGCCCGCCGCGCTGTACGTTTACAACCAGCGCCGGAAGATCGCAGCCCGCCAGATAGCTGAGGCCCTCGCTCTTTAACGAGATTCCGGGGCTTGACGAGGACGTCATTACGCGCTTGCCCGCAGAAGCAACGCCAATTACCATATTGATCGCCGCGACTTCGCTCTCCGCCTGCAGAAAGGTTCCGCCGATCTGCGGCATGCGCTTGGCCAGATATGCCGCGACCTCGGTCTGCGGCGTAATGGGATAGCCGAAGTAATGGCGGCAGCCTGCCATGATGGCGGCCTCTGCCAGGGCTTCGTTGCCCTTCATAAGCACTTTATCAGCCATATCTTACATTCCTTACCTTTCCACCGTAATTACGCAATCGGGGCACATCGTCGCACAGAACGCGCAGCCGATGCACTTATCCATATCGTCCACCTTCGCGGGATGATGTCCCAGCGCGTTCAGCTTTTCTTCATCCAGCTTCACGATTTTTTTCGGGCAGGCGCCGACACACAGGCCGCAGCCCTTGCATCTTTCCTCCCGGAACGTTACCTTTGCCATATTTTTTCCTCCCGTATTTCAGAAGATTGCCCATTCGTCGCGGAAGTGCAGCCGTATGGGAATCAGGTTTTCGATTTTGGGGGACACTTCCCCTATCAGATCCTCGCGCACGCAGGTTGCCGCAAGCTCAAGACCGGTAAGGCGGGAAACCTCCATCGCCCGCGCATGCGTACGTATGATATCCTCGCCCGTCGTTTGCTGACCGAGATTTGAGTTATTGATAATGCCGGTAAATTTCATATGGGAAGCGTTTTCCACCTCGCGCATAACGGCAACGGCGCTTTCGGCATTTGTTGTGAGCGGACGATAGAAATTCATGACAAACAGCATTTCATAATCGTCTTCTTTCATCAGCGCCGGAGCAAGTCTGCCAAGCGCAAGCGCGCCGCGGTCGTCGCCGCCTACGTCCACTACGGCAAAATAGCTTTTGTCGTCCGTGACCGCATACATCTCCTGCGGAAGCGCGGGCACGTCCACATTGCTGTTGGCAAAGGGCGATACCACGATGCGCACGCCCGCATCCGCAAGCGCCTTCTCGCTGTCCCGCGTTCTGAAATAGGGATTTACAATGTCAAGATCGGCGATCATCGTCTTTTTTCCCATTTCAGCGAGCCTGAGCGCGTAATTTACCGCTAAATTCGTCTTGCCGCTTCCGTAATGCCCGGCAAACAGCGTAACTCTCTTCATTATATAGCTTCCGTCCAGCCAAAGGGATCCGCCTTCTTGCCCCACTGGATGCCGGTCAATTCGTCATACAGCTTCTGGGTGACTTCGCCGATATTTCCGCCGTTTACGACATAGGGAACATCGTCCACGGACAGCTCGCCGATGGGAGAAATGACCGCCGCCGTACCGCAGCCGAACGCCTCTTCCAGCGCGCCAGTCTTTACCGCTTCCGCCAGCTCTTCAACGGAAACCAGTCTCTCCTCAACCGGTACGCCCCACTCCTTGAGAAGCGCGATGCAGCTTCTTCTGGTGATGCCGGGAAGCACGGAGCCGGTGAGCTTCGGCGTTACAACTACGCCGTTAATTTTGAACATAACGTTCATGGATCCTACTTCTTCCACATACTTGCGCTCTACGCCGTCAAGCCACAGCACCTGGGCAAAACCCTTCTTTTCGGCCTTCTCGCCCGCACGCATGGAAGCCGCATAGTTGCCGCCACACTTGGCATAGCCGGTGCCGCCGCGAACCGCGCGAACGTCCTCGGTTTCGATCATGATTCTGACGGGGTTTACGCCTTCCTTATAATAGGAGCCGGAGGGCGAAAGAATGATGACGAACACGGCGTTATTGACCGTGTGCACGCCCAGGAACGGATCGTTTCCGAACAGGAACGGGCGAATGTAGAGGCTCGCGCCCTCGGCGGAAGGAACCCAATCTCTGTCGATATCAATCAGCTTCTTAAGCGCCTTCAGGCAGAAATCTGGATCGATCTGGGGAAGGCAGAGCCTGTCTGCGGACTGATTCATGCGGTCAAAATTATCAAGGGGTCTGAACAGCTGAATTTCTCCGTCCGGACGGCGGTAGGCCTTCATGCCCTCAAAAATTTCAGCGCCGTAGTGCAGAACGGTGGATGCGGGAGACACGCAAATATTTCCGTAGGGAACAATCCGCGCGTCGTGCCAGCCGTTTTCGCGGTCATACTCCATCATAAACATATGATCGGTGAATATTTTTCCGAATCCGAGCTTCGAAGCATCCTGAGGCTTGACACCGGGATTTGCATTCAGTTCAACGCGAATATCCATATGATTTCCTCCATTTGTTGATAGCTGTATTATAAACCATTTATGTTATAAGATTATTTCCCCTGAAGCCCAAACAGCTCCACAGCCTTTTCTCTCATTTTATATTTTTGTATTTTTCCTGCGTCGTTCATTATAAATTTATCCATGAACCACACGTACTTGGGCACCTTATGCCGCGCCATATTCTTTCGGACAAACGCCTTCACGTCCTCTTCCGTCATCGCCTCGCCTTCCCTGACGATGACGCAGGCCATGATTTCTTCGCCGTACTGCTTGTCGGGAACGCCGATCACCTGAACATCGGACACCTTGTCGTGCGTAATCAGGAATTCCTCGATTTCGCGCGGGTAGATGTTTTCGCCGCCTCTGATGATCATGTCCTTAAGCCTTCCGGTTACGCGGTAGTTGCCGTCCTTATCCCTTATGCACAGGTCTCCCGTGTGCAGCCAGCCGTCCTTGTCGATCGCCTCGGCGGTGGCGGCAGGCATTTTGTAATAGCCCTTCATAATATTGTAACCGCGGGCGACGAATTCGCCCTGTTCGCCGTCGGGAAGCTCGCGCCCCGTTGCGGGATCCACAATGCGGCACTCAATTTCGGGAAGCGCACAGCCGACGGTGGTGGTTCGAACGGTTAAAGAGTCCTCGTAGCACCTGGACATCGTACAGCCCGGCGCAGCCTCGGTCTGTCCGTATACGGACACGATGCCGGTCATATTCATTCGGTCCGCAGCTTCCCGCATAACGGTTTCGGGGCAGTTGGATCCCGCCATGATGCCGGTGCGCATATAGCTGAAATCCACCTTTTCAAAGTCGGGATGCGAAAGCATTGCGATAAACATCGTGGGAACGCCGTTAAAGCAGGTGATTTTTTCGCGGCTCACGCAGTCCAGCGCAGGCTTGGGCGAAAAATACGGCAGCGGACACATTGTGCTTCCGTGCGTCATGCTGGCGGTCATCGAAAGCACCATGCCGAAGCAATGGAACATGGGCACCTGAATCATCATGCGGTCGGCGGTGGAAAGATCCATTCTATCGCCGATGCATTTGCCGTTATTGACTACGCCCCTGTGCGTAAGCATAACGCCCTTGGGGAAGCCCGTCGTTCCGGAGGTGTACTGCATGTTGGCTACGTCGTCGCCCTTGATCTCGGCGGCGCGTCTGTATACCTCTTCCACCGGCACCATGGGCGCTCTTGCCATCATCTCATCCCATGTAAGACAACCGTCCATGGAAAAGCCCACGGTCACTACGTTTCTTAAGAACGGAAGCTTCTTTGCATGCAGGCTCTCGCCGGGCTTCGTATCCTTAAGCTCCGGACAGAGCGTCTTGATAATTTCTACATAATTCGAGTCTCTGTAGCCGTCCACCATGATCAGCGTATGCGTGTCGGACTGCCTCAAAAGGTATTCCGCCTCCGCAATTTTATAGGCCGTATTCATAGTAACCAGCGTCGCACCGATTTTCGTGGTCGCCCAGAAGGAAATGTACCATGCGGGCACATTGGTCGCCCAGATGGTTACATGCGAATTGGGCTTTACGCCCAAGGAAATCAGCGCCCTTGCGCATGCGTCCACGTCGTCTCTGAACTGAGAATAGGTGCGCGTGTAATCGAGGGTGGTATATTTAAAGCACAACTGATCCGGGAATTCCTGCACCATCCTGTCGAGCACCTGCGGAAAGGTGGCGTCGATCAGCTGATCATGCTTCCAGACATACTTGCCGTTTCCCTGCTTATTCATATACAGGTGGCTCTTCCAGCTGGATTCCGGCTCAAAGCCGTGAACGAAGGAGGAGAAATGCGCCAGAATAACGCTGGGGTCGCTGATCTCCTTCATCCAGTCGGGATCCCATTCCAGGCAATAGAACCCGTCGTAGCTCACGGAACGAAGCGCCAGAAATATTTCCCTCATGGGAAGCGTGCCTTCGCCCAGGAGACAATACTGAGGCCCGCACGCGCCGACCACGGAATCCTTCAGATGCACATGCTTTACATAT
The DNA here is from genome assembly GCA_017396845.1 of Clostridia bacterium. Classification (GTDB taxonomy): domain Bacteria; phylum Bacillota; class Clostridia; order Christensenellales; family Aristaeellaceae; genus SFHK01. The sequence goes on along the minus strand of JAFQKQ010000091.1, from coordinate 50,542 downwards.
GCGCCCAAATTAGTGATCGTCTTTTCAGGCTTTTCACCGCGGAAACGATAAGGATGATGCACATCCCAAAGCGCCTGAAGGGAATCGCAGGCGAAATCATTTAATATGTCTGCAAGGCGCGAGGTATCCGCATAGATGCCGGCGGTTTCAATCAGTATCGTTACGTTCGCCTTTTCGGCCTCGTTCAGCACGCTCCTTACAACGCTTTTTACGTTCTCATCCTCTTCCGCTTCACTGAGCCCGGTTTCAAGCGCGCGGATCCTCACGAACGACGCGTTCACCTTTTTCGCCATATCAATCAGGAAAAGGATTTCCTTGCCGCTCTTTTCCGCCTGATTTTTATCTGCCGGGTTGCTTCTCGCATCAAGGCAGGTAATCGAAAGCCCCTGCGCGGTCAGGCCGCGGACTGTGTGTTCGATTTCGCCCTTCTGAAAGGGCGCGCCGACGCCGGAAAAGCGGCTTTCCGTTATATCGTGTATTTCAACGCCTTCTATATGCATTTCCTTCGCCAGAGACGCATAATCCTCAAACGAGAAATTTGACCATCCGTAGGTAGAAACAGAAAGCTTCATATATTTGTCTCCCTGTAAACGATTTTATTGAGGGCATTCAGGTACGCGCGGATAGACGCGCCGATAATATCGGTGGATATACCGCGTCCGGAATAAAGCTTCCCGCCGTCGCGGAGCTTCACAAGCGCTTCGCCCATCGCCTCGCGTCCACCGGTAACGGACTGAATCTGGAAATCGTCCAGCTCGTAATGATGTCCAACGATTCTCTCCAGCGCCATAAACGCCGCGTCAATCGGGCCGTCGCCGGTGGAAAGACCCTGCACGCTCTCCCCGTTTTTGTCAAGAACCACGTGCGCAGTCGCGCTGATGATATTTCCGCTGTTTACCACATAGCTCGAAAGGCGGTAGGTCGGCGGCACCTGAAGCGCCACATTTGCGATAATCGCATCCAGCTCCCGGCTTCCGACCGGCTTTTTCTGAACGAACGCGGTAAACGCTTCAAATACGCGGGCCATGTCCTCGTCGGAGAGCTGATAGCCCAGCAGACTCGCTGCGCGGGCGACCTCGTTTATATCGGAGGACTTTGAAAGTTCCTGACGGGGCGCGGCGGGAGACGCCGCCTCCGCGCCGTTTAACGTCTGGCGTACCTCCGCGCGGCAGTAGCGCGCAATCTGTCCGACCGCTCTTTTCAGCGCCGTAACGTCCACATCGCATTTTGCGCCGCAGGTTTCGCCTCTGGCGTTTATCAGGCGCACCATGGTTTCAAGTCCGGGAAGCCCGTTTTCAACCGCGCATACGCAGATCTGCCTGGCGCCTGCGCGAACCGCTTCAAACGCGCATGCCGCCGCCATCGAAAGGTGATTGGCGCAGGATACGCCCACCGTCTTTTCGTAAAGCTCGGGAACGCCCACATACAGGCTCTTTACAAACCCGCCGAACTCGTCCGGCAGCATTTCGCCCGCTTCGTCGGACACAGTAATCACGTCCGCGCCCGCCTTTACAGCGCGGTCAATCGCCTGAATCAGGAAACCTGCTTCCGCGCGCGTCGCGTCCAGCGCCGTAAATTCCACTTCGCAGCCCTTTTCCTTCGCCTTCTGAACCGCCTCTTGAATTGCGTCCAGCATTGCGGCGGGCTTTTTCTTGCCCATGTATTCCATCTGAACCACGGATACGGGCATTTTCACATTCAAGCGCTTATTCTTTGCGCCGCTGATCGCCGCCCATGCGCGGTCAATATCCGATGCGGAATACACCGGGCAGGATACGATGCTCGTCACCGTCTGCTGAGAAATGGTTTTTACAAGAATATCGTCTGCCTTGTCGTTGCCGATTGCGCAGGTTTCAATAACGTCTACCGAAATACTGTCCAGAATTCTGGCGCTTTCCAGCTTCTCTTTAAAACTCATGTGCGCGTCGTGGGAAAGTGTCGTTTCGATCAGTCTGATATTTTTCATAATATAAACTCCTTTTTGTGCCTGCGCGTTCGGCGTTTAAAAAAATTACGCCCCGGAAACATCCGTTTCCGGGGCGATGCATCACTCGCGGTACCACCCGAATTTACTGCCTTTGGAGACAGCCTCTGTAAGGTTCCTACAAACCCTTCGCCATGGTAACGGGGCGAACCGTGACCCCCTACTGCCGCGCTTATTCAGGAGCCCTGCTCGGGAAGGAGACTGCCCTGATCACTGCGCACCGGCTCGCACCAGACGCCGGCTCTCTGAAGCGCGTGGGAAATGGGCTTGATTCCGTCATCGCATTTGATTTTGCAATGGAGAGACTATATCACTTTCATATCTCGTTGTCAATGCCCTGAAAAACGATTTTTTGCGCATTTAACATTCGCGCCTTGCAGATTTCAATCTGTTTACAGCTTATTTCTCATAATTTTGCCGCTTGTGGTCTTCGGCAATTCATCGCGGAAGACTACGATGCGCGGATATTTATACGGCGCGGTCTTCTGCTTGACGTAATTCTGAATTTCTTTCTTGAGCGCGTCCGTAGCCTCCGTACCTTTGGTAAGCACGATCGAGGCCTTGACCACCTGTCCGCGAATCTCGTCGGGTGCGGCCGATACGCCGCATTCGAGCACATAGGGAAGCTCCATGATGACCGATTCGATTTCAAACGGCCCGATTCTGTAGCCAGAGGACTTGATTACGTCGTCTACGCGGCCCACATACCAGAAATAGCCGTCCTCGTCGCGCCACGCGGTGTCGCCCGTATGGTAAAGTCCGTCGGAAATATCCATAACGGGCTTTCCGATTTCGTTGTTATAATAGCCGCGCGTAAGGCCGCAGGGAAGTCCGTCCTCCACGTGAATAACGATTTCGCCCGTTTCGCCAACGCCCACGCTCTTTCCGCTTACATCCACAATATCCACATCGTACAGCGGCACGGGCTTTCCCATGGAGCCTACCTTCGGGATCATGCCGACGGTATTTCCGATCATCATTGTGGTTTCGCTCTGTCCGAAGCCCTCCATCAGAGAAAGCCCCGTCGCCTTCTTGAACTGGTGGAACACCTCGGGGTTCAACGCCTCGCCCGCGATGGTTGCATGCTGGATCGAGGTAAGATCGAACTTCGACAGATCCTCCTTGATCATGAAGCGGTACATGGTCGGCGGCGCGCAGAAGGTGGTGATGTTGTACTTTTTAAACATCGGCAGTATGTCGTTTGCATCGAACCTGTCAAAGTCGTACACGAATATCGCGCCTTCGCTCAGCCACTGGCCGTAGAGCTTGCCCCACATGCTCTTTGCCCAGCCGGTATCGGAAATGGTATAGTGAAGTCCCTCGGGATCGACCGTATGCCAGTAGTGTGCGGTGATAAAATGTCCGAGCGGATAGGTAAACGTATGGCTTGCAATCTTCGGATAACCGGTCGTTCCGCTGGTAAAGAACATGAGCATGAGATCCTCGCCCTCGGGACGCTTTTCGTTTTCCGGACGGGAAAGGGTCGAACGGAACATTCTGTACTCCTGATCAAAGGCGCGCCAGCCTTCCCTTTCGCCCTCGACCACGATGCGGTTTTTGACAAACGGGCATTCTTCAATCGCAAGCTCCGCCTGCTTGATGCAGTCGCCGACGCCCGTCACGATGACGGTGGTTATGCCGGCGGCGGTAAAGCGGTAGCTCAGATCCTTTTTGAGCAGCTGATTCGGCGCGAGAATGGCAATTGCGCCGATCTTGTTAAGCGCCATCATGATGATCCAGAACTGATAGTGGCGTCTTAACATCAAAAGCACCTTATCGCCCTTTTTAATGCCGATCGAGCGGAAATAATTCGCCGCGCGGTTGGAAAGGCGGGAGATATCGGCGAAGGTAAAGCGGGTTTCCGTTTTATCTCTGGATATATGCATCAAGGCGAGCTTATCGGGATTCGTTCTTGCGATCTCGTCCACAATGTCAAAGGCAAAATTGAACTTATCCGTATTGTTAAAGGATATGGCTTTGAGCGAACCGTCGGCATTTTCAACCGCGTTCACCCACTTCGACCACACATGGTCGCCCGCGGGCGCGGTTCTGACGGGCTTTACTTCCTTCTCCTTGGGAAGCGACATGCTGGGCTCGCGCACCGTAAGCTCCGGAATCGGCTCACCCGAGGGGTTCAATACGATCGCATAGAACAGGCAGTCGCCGCCCTCCACGGCGATCATGCCGTGGGGCGTAGAGGAATCGTAATAGATGCTGTCGCCCGGGCCCAGAATCTCCCAGTGCGTTCCCACCTGCACCTTTAATTTTCCGCTGATGACGATATCGCACTCCTGACCTTCGTGGCTGGTGAGCTCGATATCCTGATACTGCGCCTCCTCCGAGAATGCGGCGTTTACATACAGCGGCTCGGCGATTCTGTTTTTGAACTGAGCGGCAAGGTTGTAATACACCATGCCGTGCGCCTGCTCGATCCTCTGGCCCATGCCGCGCCTGGTCACCGTATAGCTTGAAAGCTTCGGGCTCGCGCCTTCGATAATATCGGTAACGTCGACATTTAAAACCAGCGCGCAGCGATAGATAAAGGCAAAGTTCAAATCGCTCTTTCCCTCTTCGCACGCCCGGTATTCGGAAAGCGAAACGCCGGTTTTCTGCGCCATGCTCTCCTGTGAAAGTCCTTCAATTTCGCGAAGCTCCCGAATACGCCCCGCCATCTCCTGAAGCTTAAACTCCAGACCCGTTGTCTGATTCATGTTTTCTGCCTCCTTTTCCGAAAAAAGAAAACGCCCCAAAGAAACCTCTTTGAGGCGAATGAAGGTAGTTTCATTCATCCGCGGTACCACTCAAATTCACGTATTCAATAATACGCCTCACGGCTCCGACAAGCCGTTCACCCTTGACGCAGGTTCACGGGAGGCTCTACTGATCCTTTTCACAGGATGTTCTGCACTCCGGCTCGGAAGCGACAAGCAAGTAATTCTCCGTTCTCGGCTCGCACCAACCGCCGATTCTCTGAAACGAATCCGAACAAGCCCTCTTCGTCAACGCCTTATATGAAATTAAATTTATGATATCATGCCGAAATTTTACTGTCAATCGCAATTCAGATTTTAACAAATTTCGCTTTGCACAGGTGAGGTTTCAATAACAAAAAACAGCGCAAAAGAAGAATCCGCAAGTGTACAAGCCTCCGGGCGCACTTTTTCAAAGATGCGGCGCGTTAATAAAATGAACCGGCGGCGCATTTTCAGCAAAACGCAGAACAAAGCGGCGCGAAATACCGCATGAGCGGCCGGTTAACCGGCAGATTTCACCTTTTTACATTTTTCTTTTTTGCGGCAGCCCCTAATTAACCGGCAAATCGTTCCTTTTACGGTTTTTTGCTGCGCGCCCCGGAGCAATCGTCCGTTTTTTCGTTATCGCATCCGTCCGCCGCGCTTATTCCTCCATCAGCCTTTTCACGCTCTGCCTTTCCACCAGCTTCACCCCTAAAAGCGTGCGTTCCTCGGGAAGCTCCTTGTTTCGAATATGGCGGATCAGCATCTCTACAACCAGCTGCGCCTTCTGCTCGATATCCTGTCTGAGCGTGGTTAAAGGGGGAGTTGTAATTTCCGCCATCGGAAGATCGTCAAAGCCCATCACGGAAATGTCCTCGGGCACGGAAATATTCATTGCGTTCAGCGTCTTCATCAGCTGCGCCGCCACCCGGTCGGCCGTACAGAATATGGCGCTGGGGCGATCCTCTCTTTCGACAAGCGCTTTGAGAAGCTCCCTGTCGTACACCGTTGCGGGCGTCGGAAGTACAGATTCGTCCGTAAGGCATACGCCGAACGGCTTCAGTCCCTCCCGAAAACCCTCAAGCCTGTGCTGATCCACATCGCTTTCGTCGATGCTGTTGGCGATAAAGGCAAGCCTTCTGTGCCCCATTCCCGCAAGATACTCAGCCGCCATCTGCCCGCCGCTTACATCGTCCACGCCCACATGATTCGCGCCGGGAATTCTGAAATAGCAGTCCGTAAACACGGTCGGAACCATGGTGAGCGATTTGATGTTTTTCAGATGTCTTGGAAATGTGCCGCTGAAAATCGCACCGGCTACGTTCCAGCCGCGAAGATCCGCCTCCACATCCCTGTAATCATCGGTATAGCGGATCAGCGGATAATAGCCGTTCTGATACAGCTCCGCCGTCAGTGCTCCGACGTATTCCGCCGTGTACGGATTTCTGAATATATTTTCCTTGCCGACCGCCTGTATGATCACAGCGATGATTCTGGACTCCCTCTGCGCAAGCGACCTGGCTGCCTGGTTCGGAACATAGCCCGATTCGCGGATGATTGTTTTGATTCTTTCCACCGTTTCCTCAGACACGCGCCCCTGATTTCCGTTGATTACATTGGAAACCGTCGTCATGCTCACGCCGGCTTTTTTCGCTATATCCTTAAGGGTTACCATTTCTTCGCCCCTTTTCGCTTCTGACTGTTCTGTGATTATAGCACATATTCGCCCGACAATGCAAGTGCGCTATGTTTAGCGCTTAATCCCTTTGCAGCATTTTCGCCTCTGCCTCCGCCCGCGGGCAGTTTCTTAAAGTGCCCATATATTCTCATAAACCCGCACATAAGTCAATAATTTTTCACTTTTTGGCAATAAATGCTTGACAACGCGAAAACCGCATGGTATATTACTGTTAGTTTAGCGCTTAACCTTTAAATGAAAGAGTGATACTATGAAAACCGGATTTCAGAAAACTCTGAAGCGCATTCAGCGAAACTGGGGGCTGTATCTTCTGCTGTCTCCCTCTTTGATCCTGCTCATCTGGTTTGCCTACAAGCCCATGTACGGCGTGATCATCGCGTTCAAAAACTACAAAAATGCGCTCGGAATCGTAGGGAGCCCTTGGGCGGATCCGCTTTTTAAAAACTTCATCCGCTTTTTCAATTCCTATCAATGTGAAATCACCATCAGAAACACGCTCGTACTGAGCCTTTACAGCATGCTCGCCGGTTTTCCGATACCGATACTGCTCGCGCTGATGATCAATCAGATCACCTTAAAGCGCTTTAGAAAGGGTTTCCAGACGGTTCTCTACCTCCCCCATTTCATATCGACCGTCGTAATGGTCGGACTGCTTCTGATATGGCTGTCGCCGTCAAGGGGATTAATCGGCACCGTATACGGCGCGTTCAATAGTGAGGCGCCCAACCTGATGGCAAGCGCAAGGGCATTTCCGAGCCTGTATGTATGGTCTGATATATGGCAGCACGCGGGCTGGGATTCCATTATATTCTTAGCGGCGCTTTCCTCCATCGATCCATCACTCTATGAAGCCGCAATCGTGGACGGCGCGACAAAAATTCAGAAGATGCGTTATATCGAGCTTCCGCTGATCCTGCCGACCGCCTGCATCCTGCTCATTCTCCGCGCCGGAAACATCATGAACGTGGGCTTTGAAAAGGTGTTCCTGATGCAGAACGATCTGAACATGCCGTCAAGCGAAATCATCGCCACCTATGTATACAAAATGGGTCTTAAAAACTCTCAGTACTCGGTTTCCACCGCCGTCAGCCTTTTTAACAACGTCATCAACCTTACGCTTCTGCTTTTAGTAAACGGCATAACAAAAAAGCTCGGAAATACCGGCCTTTGGTAGGAGGTGAATCATATGCCGAAAAACAACAGCCGCATCCGAACCAAGGGAAGCGACCTCATATTCTCCGTAATACTGTACGTCATATGCATTCTTTTTCTGATACTGATACTCTATCCCCTCTGGTTTATCGTAATCGCCTCCTTTTCCGATCCTTCCGCCGTCGCAGGCGGGCATGTGTGGCTCTGGCCGGTCGGCTTCACGCTGGACGGCTACGACGAGCTGTTCAGGCAAAAGGAAGTATGGATCGGCTACAAAAATACCATACTGTATACCCTGCTCGGAACCTTCTTTGGGCTTGCCGTAAATATCTCCGCCGCCTATTCGCTTTCCAGAAAGGATCTCTGGGGAAGAAAAGCGCTGATGTCGCTGTATGTATTCACCATGTTCTTTTCAGGCGGCCTCATTCCCATATTCCTTACCGTACAAAAAGCCGGCTTTTACAACACCTTCTGGGTGCTCATCATTCCCTTTTCCGTAAGCGCCTACAACATCATCGTCGCCCGCACGTTCTTTGAAACGAGCCTTCCGCCGGATCTATTCGATGCGGCGCAGATCGACGGCTGCGGAAACCTGCGCTATTTTTTCACCATCGCGCTTCCGCTCTCAAAGGCCGTCATATCCGTAATCGCGCTCTGGACGGCGGTCGGGCAGTGGAACAGCTACTTCAACGCGCTGATCTACATACGGGATGAGAATCTGTATCCGCTTCAGCTGATCATGCGCAATATCCTCATCACCAACCAGAATTTCGCCGCCCTCGGAACCGGCGAAGCCGCCATGATCGCCATGCGAAGAGCGAATCTCGTACGGTATTCCATGATTATCGTAACCACCGTTCCCATTATGTGCGTGTATCCCTTTATTCAAAAGCACTTTGATCAGGGCGTCATGATCGGCGCGGTAAAGGGATAAGGATTCCGTGAATCCAGGCGGATGCGTCCGCTTGAAAATAAAGGAGGGTAAACCATGAAAAAACTTCTGTCTCTGCTGCTCATCGTGTGTCTTTTGCCGGTTTTTTCTGCATCCTTTGCAGAGGAACCCAAAACCTTCAGCGTACTCACCATGCGCTGGAGCGACATGGGCGATTCCTTCGTCTCCAACCCCTTCCTCGTACAGCTGGAAGAGGAAATGAACATCAAGGTTGACTGGCAGATCGTCTCTTCCAATGACTGGGGCGATCAGAAGCCGATCCTGCTCGCCGGCGGCGAAAGCGTTCTCCCGGATGCCGTTCTGGGCTTTCAGACCTTCAGCGAAGCGGACATCATCAACAACGTGGAATACTTCCTTCCCCTGGAGGATCTGATTGAGGAAAACATGCCCAACCTCGTAGCCGCATTTGAAGAAATGCCCGCGCTCAAGGCGATCTCCACCTCCGCAGACGGCCATATCTACTCGCTTCCCAGCCGCATGCCGAAGCGCCCCGTCGCCTGCAACGTACCCGTCATCAATATGAAGTGGCTCGAAAACCTGAACCTTGCGGTTCCCACCACCATCGAAGAGCTGGAAGCGGTTCTCGTCGCCTTTAAAGAGCAGGACGCCAACGGAAACGGCGATCCGAATGATGAAATCCCCTTCACCGGCATCGGACTCGGCATGGATTTCTTAACGCCCTTCGGCATGACCGACGTTTACGGACAGAGATACCTGGTGGAAGAGGACGGAACGGTCAAATACGCCTACACCAGCGACGAATACAAGGAAGGCCTCAAGTGGGCGCATAAGCTGTATAAGCTGGGCGTTATCGACAACGAGCTGTTCACGCAGGATCAGGTAATCCGCGACGCAAAGTGCGATGATCCCGAGGTTTCCCGCGTAGGCTTTGCATACGCCTGGAGCTATGACGCAATCTTCCGCCGCTGGATGAATGAATATGCCGTCATCGAGCCGATTGCAGGTCCCGACGGAGTTCGCTATCAGCAGGGCGACAAGAACGGCCTGTACTCCATTAAGTCGAATCAGCTTTCCATCACCACCGCATGCGAGGATCCCGCACTGGTGCTTCAGTGGGCAGACAAGTTCTACACCGGCGAAGCCAGCATTCAGAACTTCTGGGGCGGCCTTGGCGAAGTAACCTCCGCAAATCCCGACGGCACCTATACGCTCAATAACCCGCCCGAGGGCATCAGCGCCGACAGCTGGTACTGGGACCGCTCCCTGCGCGATTTCGGCCCCAAGTATTCCTCCCTCGCATTTGACGAGAAGATCATCCTCGATCCCACGCAGGGCGACGGCCTTAAGGTGGCGATGGACGAAAACACCGCTCAGTACGTAGGCGAGTGCTTCCCCGAGCTTAAGTACACGGCGGATGAATACAACGAACTTTCCTTCCTGCAGGCGGACATCGACACATTTGTCGACACCACCCGCGCCAGATGGGTAACCGAAGGCGGCATTGACGAGGAATGGGACGATTATGTATCCACGCTCTACGCAATGGGCCTTGAGGACATGAACAACATTTACTTCGGCGCGTACGCAAGATATCTTGAAGCGCAGAAATAAAATACACGCATACGCGGCGGAGGCATGCCAAGCGCATACGCCTCCGCCGCTTCCCGATAAAGGAGGTAAGCAGCCGATTGTTAAGACATATACCCGAAGGCGTCGTGCCGTTTGAAAACTCCTTCTCGGCGCGAACGCCGCTTGAAGCCCTTACAGGCAGCCCCATCCATATCGACTGTATTTCAGACGCAGGCATTCCCACGCTCGAAACGGACGGAGCTTCCTTTCCCGTCAAGCGCACGCAAACGGAAAAGGGCTGGCGCTTCACCGCTCCCCCGCAAAGCGCCGCCTGTTCCTTTCAATACCGCTTTATCTGCCCGGGCGAAAAAAGCCGCTGGTTTAACATGGACATATTAAAGGAAACGCGCGTTTCTTCTCCGCTGAAAACGGGAAACAGCTTCATTATGCTCGTTCCCGGCGTATATCTCGTATTCCAAAAAGAAGACTCTTCTGTTTCCATGCGGTTTTCCGATTCCGCGCCTCAAAACGATCCCGAATATGCCGATATTTCCTTTGGAAACGGCGCGCTTTTCACCATCTGCCAAAACGGAAAAGCCGTCCTTTGCTGCAAAAGCATGGATCTCGGTATCGACGCATGCGGAATCGTGAAAACGCGCAGTATGCAAATCAGCGCAAACCATAAGCATGTGTTCGGAACCGGCGAAAGATTCGATCACGCAGATCAGAACGGATACGCATCCTGCGGTCAGGTAGTAGAGCACTTTACCAGACAGGGTCCGTGGAGCTATCTTCCCTCGCCCATGTTCCTAACCGACGGCGGCTTCGGTTTCTATCATACGGGCGCAGAAAACGTAAAGATGGAATTTAAAGAAGAGATTCGCATATCCTCGTCCGTGCTTCATGGAAAAACAGATTACTTTCTGCTGGGAACGCCGGATATACAGCTTAAAACCTATCTTTCCCTGTCCGGCGAATGCGCGCTTCCGCCCGAGTGGACGTTCGGCCTGTGGATCAGCGCCAACGGCTGGAAAAATGACAGGGATGTAGATGAACAGCTTGAAATGCTTAAAAAGCACGATTGCCCCGCCTCCGTCATGGTGCTCGAAGCGTGGAGCGACGAAAGCACGTTTTACCGCTGGAGCAATCAATGGCCCGATCCGAAAAACACGGTAAAACGCATCCGCAGCGCCGGCCTTCACCTTGTATTGTGGCAGATTCCCGTAATCAAAGCTGTATCCGACTGCCCGGATCCGGAGCCCGTCCGGCGCGATCTGACGGAAGCAATGCAAAAAGGCTATCTGATAAAGCATGCGGACGACACGCCCTATGTCATACCCGAAAAATGGTTTGAAGGCAGCTTCCTGATCGATTTTACGAATCCCGAAGCGTGCAGATGGTGGTTTGAAAAGCGGGATCATCTGCTTGAAGCCGGCGTTGAGGGCTTTAAAACGGACGGCGGAGAGTTCCTGTTCGGAAGCGATTTCACGCTTTGGGACGGCACAAACGGAAAAGAAGCGCACAATCTTTTCCCGAATCAGTACATATCCGCCTACAACGAATGGATGAAAAAGAGGAATGTAAACGGCGTAACCTTCAGCCGCGCAGGCTACGGCGGCGTGCAGAATCTTCCCATTCACTGGGCAGGCGATCAGCTGAGCACATGGCCGGAGCTTCGCGCCCAGCTGACAGCGGGGCTTTCCGCTTCGCTCTCGGGCGTCCTGTTCTTCGGTTTTGATATCGGCGGCTTTGCGGGCGAAATTCCGACCGCCGAATTGTACCTTCGCGCAACCGCCCTCGCCTGCTTTTGTCCCGTTATGCAGTGGCACGCAGAGCCCCGAAGCGGCCAGTTCTTCGAAACAAACGCAAGCGAATACATAAACGACAGAAGCCCGTGGAACCTTGCCGAAAAGCTCCATGATCCCTCCGTCATCGATATCGCATGCCGCTTTGCCCGCATCCGCGAATCTCTTCGCCCCTATCTCTGGGAAGAAGCACAGGCATGTGTAAAAAACAAGCGCCCCATGATGGCGCATCTCATATTGGATTATCCGCACGATGAACGCGCATATGTCACGCACGACGAATTCATGCTCGGAAGAAAATACCTGGTCGCACCGATTACGGAGGAAGGCGCAAAAGGGCGCAGGGTATACCTTCCAAACGGCGTCTGGAAGCACTTTTTTACCGGAGAAATCTATCCCGCGGGAGATCATTACATCCCCTGCCCCATCGAGCAAGCGATTGTATTTGAATCGGTATAATATATCGGTTGATTTCTCCGGTCTTTACGAAAAACGCATAACGCCCGGCTTCATTGCGTAAGCCGGGCGTTTGATTATGGAATATTCTGTTACAAAAGGTTCCTCTGAATCTTTCCGCTGATGGTCTTGGGAAGCTCTTCTCTGAATACTACGATGCGCGGATATTTATACGGCGCGGTTTTATGCTTGACGTATTCCTGAATTTCCATTTTGAGAAGATCGCTGGGCTCGGTGCCTTTGGTAAGCACGATTGAAGCCTTGACCACCTGTCCGCGGATCTCGTCGGGCGCAGCGGATACGCCGCACTCGAGCACATAGGGAAGCTCCATGATGACGGACTCGATTTCGAAAGGCCCGATTCTATAGCCGGAGGACTTGATCAGATCATCCACACGGCCGACATACCAGAAGTAGCCGTCCTCATCGCGCCAAGCGGTATCGCCCGTATGGTACATGCCGTCGGAAAGATCGATTTCCGGAACGCCGGTTTCATTATTGTAGTAGCCGAGCGTAAGGCCCACGGGCCGCTTTCCGTCCTTCAGGCGCACGACGATTTCGCCGGTCTCGCCCTGTCCCACACTGTTTCCGTTGTGGTCTACGATATCCACGTCATATCCGGGGATAGGCTTGCCCATAGAGCCGACCTTCGGGCGCATGCCGATCAGGTTTCCGACCGTGAGCGTGGTTTCCGTCTGTCCAAAGCCTTCCATCAGCGATATGCCGGTCGCCTTTCTGAACTGATAGAATACCTCGGGGTTCAAAGCCTCGCCCGCGATGGTCGCATGCTCGATGGAGGAAAGATCGTACTTCGAAAGATCTTCCTTGATCATGAAGCGGTACATGGTCGGCGGCGCGCAGAAGGTGGTGATGTTGTACTTTTTGAACATCGGCAGAATCTGCGATGCATCGAACCTGTCAAAGTCGTATACAAACGTCGCCGCCTCGCACATCCACTGTCCGTAGAGCTTGCCCCAAAGCGCCTTGCCCCAGCCGGTATCGGAGATGGTGAAGTGTACGCCGTCGGGATTCACATTGTGCCAGTACTTCGCTGTGGCAAAGTGACCCAGCGGATATTTATAGGAATGCGTGGCAATCTTGGGATATCCTGTGGTTCCGCTGGTAAAGAGCATCAGCATGGGATCATCGCCCGCGGGCGCGTTCTCCGTTCTCGTAAAGGTGCTTGAGAACATGCGCGATTCCACATCAAAGTCTCTCCAGCCCTCGCGCTCGCCGTCCACAATGATTCTGTGCTTGAGCGTCGGGCTGTCCTTAAGCGCTTTATCGACTTCGGAAGCTACATTTCCGGTTCCCGTGCAGAGGATCGCGGAAACGCCGGCTGCATTAAAGCGGTAGGTAAGATCGTGCTCCACCAGGAGATTCGTGGCGGGGATGACGATAGCGCCAAGCTTATGAAGCGCGATGATGGCAAACCAGAACTGGTAATGGCGTCTTAATATCAGCATCACTCTGTCGCCCTTTTTGATGCCCAGCGATTTGAAGTAGTTCGCGGCGCGGCTGGATGCGCGGGATATCTCGCGGAACGTAAATTTGCGCTCGTTCATACTGCGGTCGATGTGCACCATAGCCAGCTTGTCGGGCTTTTTCTGCGCTAGCCCGTCCACGATATCGAAGGCGAAGTTGAATTTTTCGGCGTCAGTAAATTTCAAGTCGGTCACTAAGCCGTTTGCATCCTCGATTCCCTCAACAAATGCGGAATGGATGCGCTTTTCCGTGCGCTTGGCAGCGACGATGGTATCGCGCACTTCCATTTCCTCAATCTCTTCTCCGGGCAGTACCACCGCGCAGAAGAGGCAGTCCTCGCCTTCCACCGCGATCATGCCGTGCGGCGTGGACGAATCGTAGTAAATGCTGTCTCCCTCATGCAGAACCTCGATATGATCGCCGATCTGCACCTTTAAAGCGCCGGACATGATCATATCAAATTCCTGACCGCTGTGGCGGCTTAAATGGATGGGCTGATTCTGCTGCTCCTTGGAATATTCGTACTTTACAAAATACGGCTCCGCGATTTTTTTCTTAAAAAGCGGCGCAAGCGAACGGATTTCAAGACCGGGCTCACGGGCAGTGATTCTGCCGTGTCCCTTGCGCGTAATCGTATAACCGGTCAGATGCGCGCTCTTGCCTTCCATAAGATCGGTGATTTCTACGCCCAGCTCCAAAGCGCACTTGTGAATGAACGAAAACGGAAAATCCAGCTGACCTTCCTCGTACATCACGTACATTTCAAGGCTGACTTCCGTGCGAAGCGCCATTTCCTCTCTTGTCAGGCCGGTGATTTCACGCAGCTCGCGAATTCGCGCAGCTACCTCATAGATTTTATTGGACGCCGTTGTACCTGTCTGCATGAAAACCCTCCTTTTCTCAAATTATTATTGATAAAATAAAAAACGCCTCAAAGAATTTCTTCTTTGAGACGAAAATCATTCTATATGATTCCCGCGGTACCACTCAAATTGCGCTCTCTGCGCCGCTCAGCAGGCTCCTATAAGCCCTGCGCCAATAACGCTGCGCCTGCGGGAAGCGGCTACTTACAAGGTTTCACCCTTCCGGCTCGGGAGTGATAGGTCATACGAAAGCGCGTCTTTACCGGACTTGCACCAACCGCCGGCTCTCTGAAAAGACTGATTTCGACCGTCTCCGTCATTGCTGATGGAATGTATGTTACCATCATTTTCTCCGGCTGTCAACACGCATTTTTCGAACTTTACCGAATGTTAACCACGCAGAAAACAGCAAAAATTTACGTATATTTATACGGGACAGTCCATCCACTGCGTCAAAACGGGCGTATAATACCATGCATATTCAGGAGGTTTATTATGTACCGAATATTTGACGCGCACGCGCATATCTACCCGGAGAAAATCGCATCAAAGGCCAGCAAAACCATCGGTGAGTTTTACGATATCGGCATGCATTTTGACGGAACGACCAATACGCTGATCAGCCTCGGCGAAAAGTACGGCGTCGAGAAATTCCTCGTTCACTCGGTGGCTACGGTTCCCCATCAGGTTACGCGCATCAATGACTTTATTCTGTCGGAATGCGCCTTACATCCGGAAAAATTCATCGGCTTTGCAACGCTGCATCCCGATTTTGAAAACCCGTGGGAGGAGCTTTCCCGCGTAAAAGGCGCAGGACTTCACGGCGTAAAGCTGCACCCCGATTTTCAGAAATTCGAAATCAGCGACCCCAAAATGGACGATGCGTACCGGGCGATGGCGGAACTGAAGCTTCCGGTATTATTTCATACGGGCGACAAGCGCTATAACTGGTCGAGTCCTGCCCATATTCCCGTCATCAAGAAAAAGCATACGCATCTTCAGGTGATCTGCGCGCATTTCGGCGCATACTCCGAATGGGACAGCGCGGCGGACTGTTTGAAGGACGAGGACGTATATGTAGACACCTCCTCTTCCATGTTCGTGATCTCGGACGAGGAAGCAAAGCGCTATATATCGCTCTACGGCGAAGACCGCGTGCTGTTCGGAAGCGACTACCCCATGTGGAGCGTCGGCGACGAGATTGAAAACATACTCCGGCTTAAGCTCCCGGAGCGCGTAAACGAAAAAATATTCTCCAAAAACCTCTCTGCGCTTCTTGGAATAGACTGAATAAAGAAAATCCGCTCCCGCCCAATCTGATATGATCGGCCGGGAAGCGGATTTTTGATTTATGCGCGGCTTTTCGCCGGCTTCAGATTGGCAATCGCTATCCCGGCAATCGCGCCGAAGATTGCGCCCGATATCAGTTCCTTTGCAAACGCGCCCGCATCCGCGCCGGTTCCGTCCAGCAAACAGTAAAATCCAAAGCCGACAACCATATACAAAAGCCCCACGGACGCGCCCGTAATCAGTCCCTTGCCGCCCCCGCGTCCGAGCGCCAGCAGCGTTCCTGAGAGGATGCTCACCGCCTTTAAAACCTGATTCAAAATCATAAGCCTGTCGGGATTGAGCCCCAGATACAAAACAGCCAGCGCATACACCGCCATTCCCGCAAGCGTGATCGCCGACGCGGCCAATACGCCCTTTGCAACGCGAAGCGCACGGTCGATTCCGGCTTCCGCCGTCATATCGTCACCCCCTAATCAAACTGATCCCAAATCATCATATGCATATCTTTATTTCTCATGATGAAAAAACGTGCGCAAGGCGGCGTTTCAACGGAATTGACAGCCCTCCGAGGGCATGATATACTTTTTTATAAAAGTAATTATCAAAACGGCGGTGAGAGAATGAAAATTACCCGCGATTACATAAAACGCCTGCTGGGCACTCTGATCTACAGCCGCGCGGAGGATTATTTTCGTTCCGGGCGCGTAATTAAATTTGTGTCCTCATCATCCAACGGAAACGTGAGCATCCGCGCGGTCGTCCGCGGCGCGTTCCGCTATCATGTAGAAATCGATATCCCCGAAAACGACGACATGATATTCGCGCGCTGCGGCTGCCCCGCATATGAAACCTTCAAAAGGTGCAAGCATATCGGCGCGGTGCTTTTGGAATATGAGGATCAGGAAAAGCTCAATGCGCCGCTTACGCCCGTAAAGACGCGCGCAGCCGAAAAAAAAACCGCGCCGGAAGTCAAGCGCATATACAACAACGCAAACGCGAGTCTCCTCTTAACCCGCTACAACCCCATCGCCAAATCCACGCATGAAGGCACGGTGAAGCTTGTTCCCGTCCTTCAAATGGGATATACAGGCCTTGAAGTCTCATTTACCGTCGGCAGCGACCGTCAATATGTCATTAAGGATCTCGCTCAGTTTCAAAGGGCCATGGAATACCGGGAAACCATAGAATACGGTCAGAAGCTTTCCCTTCTTCACGAAAGAAGCGCTTTTGACGAGCATTCCCGCCGCCTGAGCGATTTCATCTGCACCTATATTTCCAATAAAAAGGCATATTTCAAGGAAATCGGCTATTACAAAAACGACAGCCTTCCGCAGACAAAAACCATGCCGCTCGTCGGCCGCCAGCTCGACGATCTCTTTGACATCTGTTTGGGCAAAGAAATTGCAGACAAGGAGGGCGGCGAAAAATGGCGTTTTCTTGATGAAAACCCTTCCGTAGCCATTCAGTCCTCCGCCGCCGGAGAGCATCTAAGCGTTTCCTTATCGCCGCTTCCAAAGCCGATTCAGGGCGCAGGATACGATTACGCGCTGATTGACAGAAATATATACCGCTTGTCGGAGGAATACGCCCAGCGCATGCTCCCGCTGATGGAAATTGCAAACGCGGGCAATATGCTCTTCTCCCCCAAGGGCGCGGAGGATTTCTGCCAAACGGTACTTCCTCAAATCGAAAAGTACGCCGCCCTTTCGCCGAATCAGGCGCTTTCGCCCTATCTTCCGAGCGAAATGGAAACGCGTTTCTATATCGATCTCCCCGAAAGATCGCTTTTAACCGCCCGTCCCGTATTTCAGTACGGCGAAACGGCGCTTACGCCGGCAACGCCGAAGGACGCGTATCCCGAAATCCGAAGAAACGCGCACAGGGAAACATCCGCAGTAGAAAGCCTGCTTATGCATTTCGATCCGCCGCAGGACGGGGCAGAGGAATACACCGTTACGGATGAAGACCGCATTTATGAATTCCTCTCCTCCGGCATGGAAACGCTTTCGGAAGCGGGTGAAATCTATATATCCGATAAGCTTAAAAACATCAACATGAAAAAGCTTTCGAAAGTCACCGTCGGCGTTTCGGCGGGCGAAAGCGTGTTGAATCTGAATGTGGACACCGGCGAATTCCCGATTTCGGAGCTTGAAGAGCTGATGGAAGCCATGCGCATGAAGAAGCAGTATTACCGCCTTTCGGACGGACGCTTCCTTACGCTTAAAGACAGCAGCCTGAATGGACTTACCGAGCTTGCAGACGGCCTCGGCTTAACTGCCGGGGACCTTGAAAAGGGCGAAATCGAGGTGCCGATGTCCCGCGCGCTGTATCTGGACGCCGCGGTCAAGCAGGACGGCGATCTGACCTTTCACCGCAACAGCGACTTTAAAAAACTGGTGCGCGATTTCAAAACCGTGGACGACAGCGATTTTCAGGTGCCGCCTCCGCTGGACGGCATACTCAGAAACTATCAGAAGACCGGCTATCGGTGGTTACGAACTCTGGACGCCTACCGCTTCGGCGGCATATTGGCGGACGATATGGGCCTTGGAAAGACGCTTCAGATACTCGCCTACCTGCTTTCCATAAAGCAGGAGCGAAAAGAGGATTCCGATCTTCCAAACGCTTCCCTCATCGTATGCCCGGCTTCCCTCATACTGAACTGGGGCGAAGAGGCGCAGAAATGGACAAGCGAATTCAAGGTATGCCTGCTTTCCCAAAGCGCGCAGGAGCGCGAAATGGAAATCATGCGTGCAAACGAGTACGATCTCGTAATTACCTCCTACGACCTATTGCGAAGAGACGCGGAGCTTCACAAAAAGGTGAAATACTACGCATGCATACTGGACGAAGCGCAGTACATCAAAAACCATGAAACCAAATCGTTCAAGGCAGTCAAGGGCATAAACGCGTGCGTTCGAATCGCGCTTACGGGTACGCCGGTGGAAAACCGCTTAAGCGAGCTGTGGAGCATATTCGATTTTCTCATGCCCGGCTATCTCTACCGCTACACCTCCTTCCGCCAGAAGCTCGAATCGCCCATCGCCCGGGAAAACGATGCGCACGCGAAAAAAACGCTCAAAGACCTCACGTCGCCCTTTATCCTCAGGCGCATGAAAAAGGACGTTCTCACCGAGCTTCCCCCGAAGGTGGAAACGGTTCAGAAAATCCAAATGGAGGAAGAACAAAGAAAGGCCTATCTCGCCTACGCGCATCACGTAAAGCAGACGCTGGAAGGCGCAAACGACAAGGACAAATTTCTCATTCTCTCCATGCTCACGCGCCTTCGCCAGATCTGCTGCGACCCCGCGCTCGCCATTGATAATTACAGGGGCGAAAGCTGCAAGCTAGAGGAATGCGTGCGCATGGCGGAGGAGCTTACGGAAAGCGGACACGTAATCCTTCTGTTCTCCCAGTTTACATCTATGCTTGCCCGCATCCGCGACAGACTGGACGCGCTTGATATTCCCTCCTTTACGCTGGAAGGCGCAACCTCCCGGGAGGAACGCGCAGAGCTTGTAAAGCGCTTTAACGCGGGCGAAGTTCCTGTATTTTTGATATCGCTCAAAGCCGGCGGCACGGGGCTCAACCTTACCCGCGCCGACACCGTAATCCATTTTGACCCCTGGTGGAATATCGCGGCGCAGAATCAGGCCACCGACCGCTGCTACCGCATCGGACAGAAGCGGAAGGTGCAGGTATATCAGCTGATTACCAAGGACACCATTGAAGAAAACATATTAAAGCTTCAATCTCAGAAGAAACTGCTGGCAGACACGGTCACGGACGGCGCGGACGGCGGCATTATGTCGATGTCCAAGGACGATCTCATGGCGCTAATCGACTGACGGGAGGAAAAATATATGAATTTCACCGTATGCATTCCCTGCTTCTTTCCGAAGGATCCCTTCGAAAAAGCGCTTGAAAAGATCAAGCGCTCGGGTTTTTCCTATGCGGAGTGCTGGCGAATTGAGGATGAACGCCTGAAGGAAGCAAAGGAAGCCGTACAAAATACGGGCGTTCCGATCGTAAGCATGTGCACGGACGATTTTGTGATGAACGATATGTCTCACACGGAAAAATGGCTCCGTTCGCTTGAAAAGAGCCTTGAAAAGGCAGAAGCCCTCGGCGCAAAGCTTCTGATCACTCAGGTAGGGCAGGATACGGGCGAGGACAGGCAGATTCAGAGAGAGGCCATCCTGCGCGCTCTGGAAGGCGCCGGGCCGATGCTTGCTTCCTCGGGCATTACGCTCATGCCGGAGCCGCTCAATACAAAATACGATCATAAGGGCTATTATCTGGATACCGCGGAGGAATGCAGGGATATCGTAAGAATTATAAACCACGAAAACATCCGCATGGTGCTCGATTTTTATCACCAGCAGGCCTCGGGCGGCGACCTCATCAGCACCTTCCTCGATATGAAAAATGAAATCCGGCATGTACACATCGCCTCAAATCCAGGAAGACGCGAACCCTGGACGGGCGAAACGAATTATGAAAACGTGTTTGCAAGCCTCAGCGAAAACGGCTATACGGGCTTTGTCGGGCTTGAATACCTACCTGCGCTTGCACCCGAAAACAGCCTTTCGGAGTTCGCCCGAAGATTTATAAAGGCCAAGTGAAATCTTAACCTTCCGGTGGAAACAATTCCGCGTTCCATCCGTCTTATAATCGACCGCTTCGGGAGAAGCGGAAAGAATAAAACAAAGGATGGACACCGATACAATGAAAAAGCTTCTCACCATGATTCTCGCGCTCGTTATGCTTCTCACCTTCCCCGTCATCTCCGAGGAAACCGAGGAAACAGAAATTGAGCTTTTCACCATCGAAGGCATCGTCTCCGAAATCACCGGCGAGTATATTCTGATCGAAAACGCCGATATCGGCAGCGTACAGGCCAACATCACCGCCGACACCGTATTCACAAACGAGCTTCCCGTATGCGAAGGACAGTACGTATTTATCGCCTATAACGGCATGATGACCCGCTCCCTTCCCCCGCAGATCAGCGCCTTCATGATTTCAAACTTCCGCCTGACGGGCGATATCCTGTCGGTATCGGACACCGAGAACGCGTTCACCATGCATACGGAAATGCACGGCGAAGTGGTGGTAAACCTTCCCGAGACGATTCATGCGCAGGATTATAAGGAAGTCGAAAGCGTTATGGTGTATTTTGACGGCGCAATGATGCTCTCCCTCCCCGCGCAGATCAGCGGCATGCATATCGTAGCGCTGTATAAAATCTCAGGAACCGTATTGGATGCATCGGCCGAATGCATTATGATCGATACCGAAAACGGCGAAGTCCAGGTGAATCTCCATCCGGACACCGAAGGCGAAGAGGAATACGCCGACGGCGACAAAATCACCGTTACCTATAACGGCATGATGACCCGGTCCTTCCCCGGACAGATCAGCGCCATCCATATCGAAAAAGAAGCCTGAAATTCATTCGCACTATAAAAAACCGGGCAAATGAAACCGCGCCAAGGTTCCCATTTGCCCGGTTTTGTTGTATAATCATTGAAAAAGCGATTTTGGCGGAGGACCTCATGATCTACGGGAGCATCGTAAGAAGAGAGTATATCGACAAGGGCTGGTCGGGCGATAAAAAATACCGCGCCGAGACGAAGGACGGAAGAAAATACCTCCTCCGCATTGCGCGCCCGGATAGAGAGAATCGCTTTCGCGAGAGCTTTTTCCGCATGCAGGCGTTTTGCAAAACCGGCGCGTCGATGTGTCTTCCGATAGAACTCGGCCGGTGCTCAGAGGGCGTATACGCCATTATGAGCTGGATCGAAGGCTATGACGCAGAGGAATACATCCCCGCGCTCCCCGAAGCCCGGCAGTATTTTTACGGCGTAAAAGCCGGTGAAATCCTGAAAAAGCTCCATTCGCTCCCCGCGCCCGCGAGCGCACCGGACTGGGAAACGCGGTTCAATCAGAAAATCGACAGAAAACTCAATATGTATGCATCCTGCCCGCTGAAATATGAAAACGGACAAGCATTCATTGAGTTTATAAAAGAAAACCGCCATCTCCTGAAAAACCGCCCGCAATGCATGCAGCACGGAGATTACCACATCGGAAACATGATGGTGGACACGGATGGAAATCTCGTTGTAATCGATTTTGACCGCGACGACTGCGGAGACCCGTGGGAGGAATTCAACCGCATCGTGTGGTGCGCCCAGAAGTCTCCCGCCTTTGCCTCCGGCATGACCGACGCCTATTTTGATTTTTCCGTACCCATGGATTTCTGGCGCCTTCTCGCCCTCTACATATCCTCAAACTCACTAAGCTCCCTTCCCTGGGCGATTCCCTTCGGAGAAAGGGAAATCTCCGTCATGCAGAACCAGGCAAAGGAGATTCTGTCTTGGTACGACGGCATGAAATGCGCCGTACCGTCATGGTATCAGCCGCACAGAGAAAAGTAAAAAAATCGGGAAGGCGTCTTTTCATCCGTCCGCGCTTCCCGGTTTTTTTGTTTATTTTTCCTCGAACTCGTTCAGGTTCAGCCTTACGCACAGTATATACGGCTGATTTTTTCCGTTTTCCCACTCCTGCCAATGACCGTAGGTAATCGCGACGATCGTGCCGTCCGGCAGCACATGAAGCCCCGGATAGCCGCAATCCGCGTCGGAATGCGTGGGATGGTTGTCCTTCAGGCGGAATTTGTACTGTCCGTCTCCGCCGTTTACAATGTCATCCTCCGTGCCTACCCAGAGCACCCAGTCGCCGTGGGTATTGCTCTTGTGACCCATGTCTCGGAAGGTTGCGCAGATTCTGCCGTCGGGCAGGCGGCGAAGGGTATGCCGGTCGCCGGTCAGATCATCGGAAAGCTCCTTCGGCTTTGAAAACGTTTCGCCGTCGTCGTCCGAAATCATGACAAAGGACTGGTGCTTCCGGCTGTTTTCGCGCATGAGTACGGCGATTCTGCCGTCGGTGAGTCTGAGCATGCCGGGCTCGCAAAGGTGCGCGCTTTCGTGCCTCGCAATCGCTTCGGGCTCGGACCACGTGAGCCCGCCGTCCTTTGATATCACCTTGTCAACGCTGAATATGGGAAAAGACAGCCGCTTACCAAGGAAGCTCACGTAGATAACTTCGCCATTTTCCTCCTTTACGTCCCTGTCGCCCTCCAGAAATTCCGAATATCTGAATTCATATTCACCCTGATCATTGAGTGCGTCCGTGCGCCGGACGTATTTTTTTCTGTCTCCGTCAGCGTACCTTATAAACGTAAACCTTTCGCTCTTGTCGCCGCCGTACAGGAAATTGGGTTCATCGTGAAACATCGCAATATATTTTCCCGGCTCATTGAGCGGTATCACATCGCCCATTGCGACGATTCCGCCGTAATCGCCGATCGGTTCAAGCTCCGTCCATGTATACCCATTGTCTTCGCTCAAGGATTTCCGGATGGGATACAGACCCGAGAAAAGCACAATCCTTTCTTTTTCCGCGCGATCCGTCATGCGGAATATGGTTGGAACCTCCATCGAGGTAACAAAGGATTCGGGAAGCGGCAGACGGTCGGTCCATGTAAGTCCTCCGTCATAGCTCATCTTTTCAACGATACTTCCCCGGCCGTGTCCCTTGGGATATACGGC
Source organism: Clostridia bacterium (assembly GCA_017396845.1). Taxonomy (GTDB): domain Bacteria; phylum Bacillota; class Clostridia; order Christensenellales; family Aristaeellaceae; genus SFHK01. Next base: position 26,975 of record JAFQKQ010000091.1, on the reverse strand, counting down.
GACGATCGTCTTTTTATCTTCCAGAAGCACGCTGGACACGTGTCCCAGATACTGTCCATCTTCCCTGTCGACAACAATCTGGCGGTGAGTATCATTATTCAAATCTATATAACGCAAGCTCTTTCTCCTTTCCATACCAAAAAGGCTGCCAAAGTGCGAAAAAAACGCAGATTGGCAGCCGAATAAAACGCGTGCTTACTTGTTCAGCGTCTTCTTGGCGAGAGAAGCAATGTTCTCGGCGGTGAAGCCGTACTCCTTGAACAGTACCTTGTACGGAGCGCTTGCGCCGAAGCGGTCGATGCCGAGTACTTCGCCGTCAAGGCCTACATACTTGTGCCAGCCGATGGTAGCGGCGGCTTCTACGGCAACGCGGGCGCGTACATTCTTGGGAAGCACGCTCTCCTTGTACTCGTCGGACTGCTCGTCAAACAGCTCGAAGGAAGGCATGGAAACTACGCGCGCGTCGATTCCCTCTTCCTTGAGAAGCGCCTGCGCGGCAACGCAGGGCTCTACTTCGGAGCCGGAAGCCATCAGGATCACGTCGGGCGTTTCCTTCTCGCCGTCCTTGATGATGTAGCCGCCCTTAAGCGCGGCGGGGCCGCTCTTTTCGTTGAGCGCGAGATCCTGGCGGGAGAGGATCAGGGATACGGGGCGCTTCTGGGTTATGGCGGCGTACCAGCCGGCAGCAACTTCCTTGCTGTCGCAGGGACGGAATACTACCATGTCCGGAATGGCTCTCAGACCTGCCAGCTGCTCTATGGGCTGATGGGTCGGGCCGTCTTCGCCGACGCCGATGGAGTCGTGGGTAAGCACGTAGGTTACCGGAATCTTCATGATGGAGGCCACGCGCATGGCGTTCTTCATGAAGTCGGAGAATACGAAGAAGGTGCCGCAGTAGGGGCGCAGGCCGCCGTGCAGGTACATACCGGCGCAGATGCAGGCCATGGCGTGCTCGCGGACGCCGAAGTGCAGGTTGCGTCCGTCGGGAGTCTCTGCGGAGAAGTCGCCCTGACCCTTCATGTAGGTCTTGTTGGAGGGCGCGAGGTCGGCGCTGCCGCCGATCAGGTTCGGGATGCGGGAAGCCAGGCGGTTGATCACTTCGCCGGAGGAATTGCGGGTCGCAGCCTTGCCTTCGAAAGCCCAGAAGGCTTCGTCATTCAGAAGGTCTACGGGCAGCTCTTCAGAGTGCCATACATCCCATTCCTTCTTGAGCTCAGGATACGCCTCGGCCCACTTGTCAAACATCTCTTCCCAATCCGCCTGCGCCTTCTTGCCCTTTTCGGCGATAGCGGCGGTGGTTTCATATACTTCCTCGGGAACGGCGAAGGTCATGGGCGCTTCGTCGATCCAGCCGAGGTTCTTCTTCAGCTGAACAATGTTGTCCTCGCCCAGAGGTTCGCCGTGCGCGCTTGCCATGCCGGCCTTAGGGGAACCGAAGCCGATGGCAGTGTGGCAGGCGATCAGGGTGGGCTTGTCGGAAAGCTTGGCTACCTTGATGGCGGCCTCAACGTTCTCAAATACATTTGCATCGGCAACGTCGATTACGTTCCAGCCATAGGCGCGGAAGCGGGCCTGTACATCCTCGCGGAAAGCGATATCGGTATTGCCTTCGATGGAAATCTCGTTATCGTCATACAGCGCGATCAGCTTATTGAGCTTGAGCGTTCCGGCCAGGGAGCATGCCTCGTGGCTCAGACCTTCCATCATGCAGCCGTCGCCGAGGATGACATAGGTATTGTGATCGACAACCGGGAATCCCTCGCGGTTGAACTTCGCAGCCAGATACTTTTCCGCCATTGCCATACCAACGGCGTTGGAAATGCCCATGCCGAGCGGGCCGGTAGAGGTTTCAACACCGCGGGTGTGATGATACTCGGGATGTCCGGGGGTCAGGGAGCCGAACTGACGGAACTGCTTGAGATCCTCAATCGTAAGGCCGTAGCCGAACAAGTGCAGGAGGGAATAGATAAGCATGGAACCGTGTCCGGAGGACAAAACAAAGCGGTCGCGATCCGCCCACTTGTCATCGGCGGGGTTGTGCTTCATTTCGCGTCCCCATACGGCGTACGCCATTGCGGCTGCGCCCATGGGCATTCCGGGGTGGCCGGACTTGGCTTTCTGAACCGCTTCCGCAGACAGAATGCGAATCGCATTTACTACCATGGTTTCCTTGTTCATGATCGTTCACTCCTATTTTTAATTATTCCGTTTCCAATTGATCTATCGCTGCCCTGAGGGGCGTTAGGTCCAATTCCTCATTATCCTTTTCGAGCACGGCGTAAAGCTCGTTCAGGATTCTTCTAAGTCCGCCCGGAACATCGCTTTCGGCGTTGACGGGCATTACCGGGTCGTGTACGGACAGGCGCAGCATAAACCACGCGTTGTCCACGCCTCCGTCGAGCGAGAACAGTATTCTCACGCCCTCGCGGTTATCCGGCGCAAGCCGCCAGTTGGGATTGACGAGGGTCCTGGAAAGAATGGCTTCGATTACATAGCCCGCCGCCTTGCGGTAATCCTCCTGAATGATCGGAAGGCGCACTTCTACGCTTTCAACGGGCTCGGAAAGTTCGTCTATCAGCGAAGCCAGCGTAAGCCCGTCTCTCTTTCGCCACATGGTTTCGCAGATAACCTTTGTCGCCAGATACATGCCGTCGTCGATAAAATAGTTCTCCGCCATTGCGGCGTGACCGCTGGTCTCAATGGCAACGGGCACATTGAAACCCTCGTCGCTCAGCCTTCTGGCCTCCTCGATTACATTCCTGTAGCCGCGGCGGTAGCGGTAATGGGTTCCGCCCCATTCGGTGATAAAACGGCTCAAACCGGAGGATGTAACAGAGTCGGTAACAAAGGTGAGATTCTTTTCATCGTCCAGCAGAATGGCGGCAATCAGCGCTATCAGGCGGTTTTTGTTAAGCGCCTTTCCGCTCTTGTCCACAATCGCCACGCGGTCTCCGTCTGCGTCGAATATAACGCCTACGTCCGCCCCGTTTTGAATGACCGCCTCGGACAGCGCTTTGAGCGCTTCCTCGCTCTCGGGGCTGGGCGCATGCGCCTTGAACAGCCCGTCGGGCTTAAGATTTAAGCTGCCGGTCGTGTCTGCGCCGAGCGAAGCAAGCAGATCGGCATAAAAGCCGCATGCGCCGCCGGAGGCGTCTACAACTACGTGCAGTCCCAGTAAAGGCAGCGCCACATCGCCGCCCATAAATTCCATGATCTGTGCCTTCAGGCGTTCACAGTACGCGTCCATCAGGTTGAGATTCTTTACAAGTCTGTGCGGAACGACGGCATTGGCAGCGCGTTCTAAAATGACAGCCACATCCTCCGCCGTGACCGCTCCGTCCGGCGTAAAGAATTTAAAGCCATTCATACCGCTTTCTCTGGCGCTTGCGGTGATCATTACGGAACCGCTTGCGCAAACATCGCTGAGCTGCGTGCTCAGCTGCATGGCCGGCGTAGTTGCCATGCCGCAATCGAATACATCTGCGTCCGCCTGCGTAAGTCCATGAATGAACGCGCGCATGAGCCGCGCGCCGCTGGGACGCGAATCGCAGCCTACGGCTACGGACAGTTGGTCGGGCGTTACGCCCTGGCGCTCAGAAAGCCAGAGCGCGAAGGAATACCCCAGCTTTTTGGTAAGTTCGTCGGTGAGAAGTTCGTCGCGCGCGCGAATCATGGCGCCGCTTAAAAGCCGGGTAATGCCTAAATCCATAAATACCCCCTTTGGTCGAATGAGCTGCCGCTTGGCGGGGAAACGCATTTCCCTGCTGACCGCAATTTACTTGCGGCGGGAGGCTTGACCGCCTTGCCTTTCGGCAATCGCGCCTTCCTGCGGCTGTTCCATAATACCGGAACGGGCGACATATTCTTTCCCGCCTTCAGTCCTCAACGGGCGTAAGCCGGGTAAAATATCTGTACAGCGGCTGAAGATAGCGGTAGCCGTCCGCAATCTCATCCGCAAGCTTTGAAGATTTCAGAAGATCAAAATCGTTAATCTCCTTCTCCACATAGAACCCGCGAAGCGGATACCACTTATGAAGCGCCTCAGGCAGATGCTCCGGAATCTTCATGCGCCTGAAGGATTTGGAAAACAGCGTAAAACGCTCCTCCACCCTTTCGGCGATCTCCTGAAATTCGCTGAAATCATTTAGAAGCTGATTTCTGTGCGCCTTCATCAGCGGCAGGTTTTCCGAATAAAAACCCATGCCGTAGCTGAGACCTGCGTCCGAAAAATCCGCATACACGCCCAGCGTCGTTTTTCGCTCTTCACCGGGCTTTCGAAACGCCAGCCACAAATAATCGCGGTAGGGCGATTTATCGTTGGAAAAGCGGATATCGCGGTTGATGCGGGATACCACTTTATGCGGCCGTCTTTCAAGCTCCGGGTCCAGCGCCTCCACGCTTTCGGAAAGCGCCTCGACCAATTCCAGAGCAGGCGTTCTCACGCTTTCCAGATACCAGTCGTGGTTGTCCTGAAAAAACTCGCGGTTGTTGTTAAAGCGGATCGCCATGAAAAATTCAAACGTTTTATCGGTAAATCCATTAAACACGTTTTACTGGTTCTCCTTTTCCTGATCTCGAATGCGGACGGGCGCAAATTTACTGGTCTTTGACATATCGTCCATCCGCTTCTTCCGTTTCAGCTTTTCCTTTCGAACCCCACGTACAAGCAGAAACGCAATATAGCCTGCAATGATCGATACGCATACAATAATCACAATCAGAGGAAGATTCTTAAGATGAACAATCGCATCCAGCGCGTTTCTTACATCTCCCGCAGCTTTATCGCTTGAAATTCCGCCTACATAGCGCACGGGAGAAGCCGAAATGCTCTTGCTTACGCCGTCCTCATCCCACGTTAGCAGAAATTTGTATTCCCCGTCCTTTTCGGGCTCCGCGTCCACATAGACGGCGGTTTCGCGCCCCGCCGGGATTACAGCCAGCGTTCTTGCATAAGAAAGCTTTCCTTCCGAAAGCCGCGCGTTTACGATATTCTTGCTGCCGCCCTGAATGAAAACGGTAAATTCGCAATCATCTCTGCCGCCGGCTGAAGCGTACATGACGGGTTCGCTTTCAGGCAGCGGACGCACGTTCACCATCACGCCCGGACTTTCGATGGAAATCAGCGTTCCCGTCTCGTCTCTGAGCGCAAGCGTAAATGAAATCTGCGCATTTTCCGTCATCGGCGGAGTGGATATGTCCGCAGAAACCGTTTCGCCCGGATTCAGCGTATCCGGAAGCGGCGAAAGGCTGCCGAGCAGCGGGCTTACAAGATGCAGATCAGTATATCTGAACGCGCCCCGGTTTTCGATCGTCAGCGTAAAATACGCCCTTTCGCCATAGGAAATATCGTGCGTGCCGCTCCCGGGCGTGATGACTACGTCGTCTCGGGCGATGTCAAACGCCTTTTTCCCGGCAGTCACATCGTACGCGGTTCCCGAAAGCGCGGAAAGAAACGTCATTCTCGCTTCGCTTTCGTATTTGCTTTCAACGGTCAGAAGCTGCGATACGGTTTTCGTTTCTCCCGGCGCGAGCTCAAATATCCCGGAGGTATACGAACCGAGCGAATCGGAAATCTGCGCGTTCTTTATTTCCACATCGCCCGTATTCGACGCGGTATATACGATCAGCTGATCATCGCCCTCGTGAAGCACGTCGGATTCGATGCGAACGGTAAGCTCCGCCTTCGGCAGCGCGCTTACCTTTCTTACAACCGCGCTTGTCTGCTCCTTATAGTTCTGATTTCCGGCCTTGTAGGAAATATATACGTCTGCGCTGCCCGCCTCGAGCAGCTTTTCGGTAACTTCAACGGGATATGCGTAGTAACTGCTCGCACCCGGCTCGATATCGCCGATCATATCCCCCGCCTGACCCTTGCCGGGCGAAAGAGACACGCCGGTAACGTTTAATTCCGACCGATTGATCAGCGTGATCATAAGCGTTCCGTTTCCGATCTCCACATAATCCGTCGGCGTCATTACGGCGATCACAGTCAGCGGCGCTTCGGGCGCGCACAGCGACGGGCATGCAAAAAACACCGATAGAACCACAATCAGCCAAAGAAGGATGTGCCTTAAGCGCATGTTCGTGACAGTCTCCTTCGAATACACAATAATCCATCCTTTATTTTATAGTGTAAAGGTAAAACTGTCAAGAATCCCACGCGATAATCATGTTTTTTGGCAGGATATTTGATAAAAATGTGGAATTTCAAATGAGTACGGAGGCGATCTTCATGCAAAACGTATTGATTTCCGGCGGGTCGCGCGGTATCGGCGCGGCTTGCGTTCGCTTGCTTTCAAAAAGCGGCGCAAACATTGCCTTTCTATATGAAAAGAACGCGGAAGCGGCAATGAAGCTTTCAGCGGAAACCGGCGCGCATGCGATCCGGTGCGACGTATCCGACAGGGAAAGCGTGTTCCGTGCGTTTTCCGAAGCGGAAAAGAAAATAGGCCCCATTGATTCGCTGGTCTCCTCCGCCGGCATTGCGCAGCAGAAGCTGTTTCAGGACGTAACGGCGGATGAATGGCTGAGGATGATAAACGTAAACCTCTCCGGCGCCGCATATCTTGCACAGGCCGCACTTGAGGGCATGATATCCAGAAAAAAAGGCTCCATCGTATTTATAGCATCCATATGGGGCGAAGTAGGCGCGTCGATGGAGGCGCATTATTCCGCCGCCAAGGCGGGTCTGATCGGGCTTATGCGCGCGCTTGCCAAGGAGGTCGGCCCCTCGGGCATCCGCGTAAACGTTGTCTCACCCGGCGTGATCATGACGGACATGCTGTCCTGCTTTGACGGGGAAACGCTCGATCAGCTGAAAGAGGAAACGCCGCTTATGCGAATCGGAACGGGCGAAGATGTAGCGCAGGCGGTAAAATTCCTTTTGTCGGAGGAGGCGGGCTTTATCACCGCCCAGACGCTCGGCGTAAACGGCGGATTCGGCATGTAACGAATCCATATCCCTTTAAGCTGAAAAAACGGAGGTTGAACCATGGGAAAATTTGACGGCTTCATGATATTTACGGATTTTGACAACACCTTTACCCTTCCGGGCGGTAAGGAGATCTCCAAGGCAAATATCGACGCAGTCCGATATTTTCAAAAAGAAGGCGGATTGTTTACCGTTGCTACCGGCAGATCGCCGAATTTCATCTCGCTTTTCGAGCATGTTTTCCGCCCGAACGCGCCGCTGATTACATTAAACGGCACGATGATTACAACGCCGGACGGCCAAACGGTGCTTAAGGAATATCAGCTCGGCGAAGACATAATGCCGCTGGTAGAATACCTTTTAACGATTCCCTATATGGAGTGCGTATACTTCGGAAACGGAGAAACGCAGTATAACCGCATGATGGAGGGCACGTTAAGCGAAAAAATGGCGTACTACCGTTCTTTGTCAAAGCCGTGGTACAAGGCGGTCACAAGGCAGCCGGAGGAATACGCGTTTGAGCTTATGGCGGATCTTGAAAACCGCTTCGGCGACCGGTTCGCCTTTGACAGAAGCTACTCCATGGGCATTGAGATTCACACGCTTGACAGCGGAAAAGGCGCGTGCATGGACTGGGTGAAAGCGCACCTGAAACAGGAAATTACAACCACCGTCGCCGTGGGCGACTACGAAAACGACGTATCCATGTTCAAAAGAGCCGATATCAGCTACGCCGTCGCCAACGCCCCCGAGCACGTAAAAAAACAGGCCGGCAGAGTAACCGTAAGAAACGATCAGGACGCGATGGCCCTGATCATTGAGGAGCTCGGAAAATCCGTATAAGTCAGCGCCGCCTGCTTTGCAGTCTGAACCCTAAGTCAATCGGACCATTTACGGGTTCCTCCGACGGATGTTCCTTTTCGTAAGCGTATTCCGTCCGAAGGCCTTGCGCCCGCTGCGGTCAGGCAAAAGCCGTCCGTATACGTATATGCGCCGCGCCGAACTTTTCCGCATATCCGATGCGTCTTTTCATCGGAAAGCGCATAGAAGCGGGATATCGGGCCCTCGCGCATCCGGCGGCAAATAATGTTCGAGCGATCTGAATCCCGAAATTCATTACCGGTTGATTCCCGCCATACCGCCAAAAAAACATATGAAAAAACCGCATCCCTTGTTCGCCTGTCAGGCGGAGGGATGCGGTTTTTTACAGAGAGCCGTTGGTTTCAAAATCCCGGTTTGTTCCGTTTCAGCCGAATCACATTGTTGCCGATCAACAGTCCCAGGCACACAAGCAGGAAGGAGATCAGGTATTCGGGCTTGAAAATGTTTTCGCCGAGCAGAATCCAGGAGCAAACGGCGCTGAAGAGGGTTTCGGTGTATTTGATGGTGTTGAGCCTTGACATATTGTTGTACTTTAAGAGGATGTTCCAAAGCGCGTAGCCGGTGCAGGAGGCAAAGCATATGTATGCAAGGATTGCCGCTGCGCGCAAGTCGACCTTTCCGATGCTTCCGCCCATTGAAAGCCCGATCAGAAGCAGTATAACGCCGCCGAACAGCTGCGCCCATGCGGTTACATCCAGCGGATCGTACTTGTCGTAAGCATTTTTCGAGAGTATGGTGGAGAGCACTGTGCAGACCGCCGCCATGATGACGAGAAAATCATAAGCGCTGAACTGAAGGCGAAGGCCGTTCAGGTTTACCGCGATGATGCTTCCGAATCCCAGAATTCCGCCTGCAAGCTTACTGATCGTGAATTTGTCTTCCTTTCGGAAAAGGAACGCAAAGCAGATAATAAACAGGGTTCCGATCTGCTTGATGAGCGCGGTTTTCGAGCTTTCAAGATGCGAAAGCCCTATGTAGGTGCAGGTGTAGTGAAGCACGTATGCAAATAAAGCCACGAGCAATATCGGGAAAAATACGCTTTTTTCCGGCACGTAAATCCTTTTGCCTCTGACAAACGTAAGGATAAGCAGCACTATGCCGCAGATGAGAAAGCGGATCCCCGCAAACAGCAGTATGCTGGCGGGGGAATTTACGTCGATTTCAAACGCATTATAACCCATCTTGATCATCGGAAAGAGCGATCCCCAGAAGAACATGGCAACGAGACACAAAAGAGAGGATATCTTTTTGTCCGCGTAATTGATTTTCATAAATCAACACACCTTCAGTACAACTTTCCCTACATTTTCGCCTCTTTCAAGTATGGCGTGCGCTTCGGCCGCCTGTTCTATCGGCAGCACCTTATATACGCAGGGAACAATTTCCTTCGATTCGAGCTTCGGCCAGACTTCCTTAACGAGCTTTGAAAGCAGGTCTCCCTTTTCCTGAACGGTGCGCTTTCTGAGCATGCTGCCCTTGAACACGATGCCCTTTGTAAGAAGTGCGCGAAGCGGCACGGTTGTATAGATACCGTCAAGCGTTGAAATCAGCACCCAGCGGCAGCCTTCGTTTACGTAGGGGAACGCCTGGCCGATGGTCTCGCCGGCCAGACAGTCGATGGCTACGTCGATCGGATGCCCGTTTTCGCTCTCGCGCTTTAAGACGTCCACCGTGTTTTCTGCGGATGAATCGATTACGACGTCAGCGGGCAGGTGAGAAATCTTGTTCTTGATTTCCGTTGTAAGCACGGATGTGATTACGTATGCGCCGAAGGCGTGCGCCATCTGAATGCCCACGGAAGCCAGCCCGCTTGCGCCGGCGGGGAAGAAAAGCGTTTCGCCGGGCTTGAAGCCGCCCTCAATAAACAGATTCAAATAGCAGGTTGCGTATGCCTCCGGAAGCGAGGAGGCTTCTTCGTAGGTAAGCCCCTCGGGGATCGGCATAACCATGTCCTCGGGTACGGCGATATATTCCGCATATCCGCCGCCGCCCAAAAGCGCGCATACCTTGTCGCCGATTTTCCAGCGCGCAGCGCCTTCGCCGACTTCGCATACATCGCCCGCAACCTCAAGTCCCATCCACTCCGGCCAGCCCTTGGGAGAGGGATAAGAGCCCTTGCGCTGGAGAAGATCGGCACGGTTGAGCGCCGCCGCGCGGATTTTGATTACGATTTCCCCTTCCTTGGCGGTCGGCTTTTGTACATCCGTCCAGTTGAGGGATCCGTCTTCCTTGTTAATCAGCATTGCCTTCATCATACGTCTGTTCCTTTCATGGCGAGTCCTCTGCCGCCGTCGACTACGTAGGTTTGTCCGGTGATAAAATGCGCTTCTTCCGAAGACAGGAACATGATCACGTGCGCAACGTCCTCGGCGGTGCATTTTTCACCCAGGAAATTGGTATTGACAGCGTCGTTTGTTTCGCCCGGGCGCTGAACGATGCCAGGGGCTACGGTATTTACGGTGATTCCGTAGGGCGCGAGCTCCTTGGCGAGGGAACGGCTCATGGCGATCAGTCCGCCCTTGGCAGCGGCGTAATCCGCATGCCCGCGAAGACCGTTAAGCGCGACTACGGAGGAGATATTGATTATTCTGCCCTTGTTTCCCGCCTTCACCATTTCACGCGCGGCGGCGCGGCTTGCATATATGCCGCCGAACATGTTTACGCCGATAATATCCTGAATCACATCGTCCGTCTGATCAATCAGCATTCTGCTTCTTGCGCGTGCGCTTCCGCCGGCTACGTGAACCATAATGTCGATATGGCCGAAGGTCTCGACGGTTTTTAAAACCGCTTCGTCCACTTCTTTGGAGTTTGTTACGTTCAGCGCGATGCCGATGGCCCGGCCGCCTTCATTGACAATATCGTTTACGGTTTTATCTACGGTTTCCTGATTGATATCGCAAACGGCGACGAATGCGCCTTCCTTTGCAAACATACGCGCGGCGGTTCCGCCGATATATCCGCCGCCGCCGGTGATAAATACGGCCTTGTTTTCAAATTTCATTCCCTTCACTCCTTTGCTTCAATCCCGCAGGCTCTGAGCACCGTGCGGTTTACCATAAGCTCGTAATCGTAATCGAATTCGGGCTTCACTTCGCCCCGGACTACGCGGGCAAAATCGATCATCTGGGCGTCGTATCTGTCCTCTTCAATGGGCGCGTCGATGTATTTTCTGGAATCGGGATGTCCGTTCGTGTGGATTTCGTTTCCTACAAACGGCTCCTGCATGGCGATGGACATGATGGTCGGCCGTTCAAGCGGCTTGATTTCGATCGTGCCGTTGGTTCCGCATACCACCAGCTGACGGCGGTAATAGCCGTTTGCTTCCATGGAGGTTGTGCGCACGGTGCAGGATGCGCGGGGGTATTCCAATACCGAAAGGCCGTTGTCCACGCACTTTGAAACCTCGGGGAAGCTGTTTTTATTAAACGATACCACTCTTTCGGGTTCGCCCATCATGCATACGATCAGGTCAATCAGGTGCGAACCGAATATGTACATATCGCCGCCTTTGAAATTGGAAAGCCAATCGCGGTACACAGCCGGGTGCGTGCTGCTCATCTGACAGTCGATTTCGAAAATCTCTCCGATTTCGCCCGAGCGCACCATGTCGAGGCACTTTTTGATGTACGGGTTGTACCTGTACATATACGCCATTTGGAAGGCTTTGTTGTTTTTTCTCTGCAGCTCCACGATCTGTTTGAACATTTCGTGATCTTCGCCGCCGGGCTTGTCCATGCGGATATGAAGCCCCATTTTCGCGCATTTGAGCGCCATGGCTTCGTTATTGGGAACATCCTTCTCCACGCATACGGCTTCAAGGCCGGGCGTTGACAGAAGCTCGTCCTCCGTCATAAATTTGATGCCTTGGTAGGGCGCCCAGTCTTTGCGCTTTTCGTACCATACCGGATCGTCCTCGGCCACGCCTACGATTTCGAAGTATTCCGGGAATTTGCGCATGGTTCTCATGGCGGCTTCGGCGTGGTTGTGGCCGATGCCGATCTGTGCAATTTTGATGGGCTTCATATCATTCACTCCGTTCATGCGTATTTGTAAAAAACGATTCTTTTCTCAGGAGCCGGGGATGTTGGACGAATCCTCATCGCGCAGGCGCTTTTTGTATTCGGTGGGCGTTGAGCCCACTTCCTTTCGAAACGCCTTGCAGAAGGAGTATACGTCGCCGAAACCTACGCGCTCGGCGATTTCGCTTATGGACAGCATTCCCGGATCCAACAGCTCTTTGGCGCGGTTGATGCGCATCATAATGATGTATTTCTTGGGCGACAGCCCATAAATCTCCGTAAAGAGCCGTCTGAAATAGATGGCGCTCACGTCCGACTGCTCTGCGATGGATTCAATGGCCAGATTATGATCGCAGAAATGCTCGTGAAGATACTGAATGCTGCGGGTAATGCGCATCTGATGCACCTTGGGAATATAGGTGTTATTCTGATTCAGAACGATATGATACATCAGCTGGTAAATGCCGCTGAAGCAGTTTTCTCTGTAGCCGGTTCTTTTGAGCCGCCATGTGTATTCCATAGTGGATATGATGGCCTTGATTACGCTTCCTTCATTGATGGAATAGCTTTTAATGGTTTTCGGCGCGTTTTCGGATATAAACTCAATAATTACACAGCTGCCCTGTCCCAGCACACTGTAGGTGTAGGTGGATAACTGCGGAATAAATATCACATGCCTGTCATCGGATACATACTCTCGTCCGTCCTGAGAATAAGAGCTGTTGCCCGACATCTTGATGCAGAATGCAGAATAAGGGCGGTTGACAACGGAATATTCGCCGATGCTCCGATCAACAGTATATATGGAAATTATTTCTTTGATGACCAGTTCTGAAACTGACATGATCTCAGATACACTCCTAATTTCATGGCAATACTGCTGTTATAATTGCTAACCTATATCTAACATTATAAATTTGTCGAAATCAAAAGTCAATTCATTTGCCGAAATGGTGTATCGAATATGACAAACAGTAATGTTTTTTCTATTTTTTAATAAACAGTTGTGATTTATAATAAAATTATTAATATACATAATGGATTGCCGATAGTATTGAAAATCATCTATGGAGGTGCTTTATGGTTGACGGGAAAGCGCATGCTGTAAAGCGTAAGGGGCGCACCCTGAAACGCCTGGAGGAGAGTTGGCAATGGTATATTTTGCTGCTTCCCGGTCTTGTATACCTGATTATTTTCAACTACCTTCCCATGGGCGGCGTGCTGATTGCCTTTAAGAATTTCCGGCCGAGCACCGGTATTTTTGATAGCGTATGGACCGGTTTCCAGAATTTTCAGCGTTTTTTCGAATTCCCAGATATGCTGAAGCTGATCGGAAACACGCTTTCCATTACGCTTCTGAACCTTGCAATGTTCCCGATTCCGATTATCTTCGCTTTGATGCTCAACGAAGTACGGAATGCAAAAATCAAAAAGAGCGTTCAGATGGTCACCTACATTCCGCACTTTCTGTCGGAAGTTGTCGTATGCTCGCTCGTTATACTGTTTCTTGAAAAGGACAACGGCGTAATTACGGACGTGCTCACGTTCTTTGGAATGCCCAGGCAGAATCTTCTGGGTTCTCCCGAAGCTTTTCCGTGGATTTACTCCCTGATGTGCGAATGGCAGGGCTTCGGCTGGAGCGCGATACTGTACATTTCCGCATTGTCCGGCGTTCCGCAGGAGAATGTGGAAGCGGCCAAGATCGACGGCGCAAACCGCCTGCAGGTCATTCGCCATATCAATATCCCTTCCATCATGCCGACCATCGTAATCACCTTCATACTCAAGCTCGGCGGCCTTATGAACCTCGGCTACACCAAGATCTACCTTTTGCAGAACAGCCTGAACCTCCCTGCGTCCCGCGTACTTTCCACGTATGTGTATGAGATCGGTTTGATCTCTCAGCAGTACAGCTATTCTACCGCAATCGGCCTTTTCAATACGATTGTCAACGTAATGATTGTGCTGTCTGCCAACTACGTGATCAAGAAGGTATCGGACGTTGGATTGTTCTGAGAAAGGAGTCAGTATGGCACAAACGGTAATCAAGCGGAGAAAAGAAATTCATCTGGGCGAAAAAACGTTTATGTTTTTCATTTACGCAGGTCTGTTCCTCGCCGCTTTTATCTGCGTATACCCGATTTGGTTTACCATCATTTCTTCCATCTCCGATGCGACTGCGGTATACAACGGAGACGTCCGGTGGGTTCCCAGCATGATGACGATAGAAGCCTATCAGAAGGTATTCCAGAACAAGGACGTATGGATGGGCTATGTAAACACCATCTTCTATACGGTGCTGGGCACGATTTTCAACCTCCTGCTTACCATACCTTCCGCCTATGCGCTCAGTAAAAAGAGAATGCTGGGCCACGGCTTCCTGACCACGCTCTATATTATCCCCATGTATGTAGGCGGCGGTCTCATTCCCACCTACATCCTTATGAAGAATCTGAATCTTTTGGATACAAGATGGATTCTGGTGGTTTCGGGCGGTCTTTCCATTTACAACATGATCGTAACCAGAACCTATTTCCAGACGAGCGTGCCCGAATCTTTATATGAGGCGGCGCGAATCGACGGTTCGAGCGAAATCGGCATTTTTGTGAGAATCGCCATTCCGCTCAGCATGCCGGTCATCGCGGTTATCGCCTTGTATTATGCCTCCGGTCACTGGAACAGCTACTTCAACGCCATGATCTACTTAACCGACAATAACCTTAAGCCCCTGCAGCTGGTGCTTCAAAGAATTCTGATCTACAGCCAGTCGGCCTATGATCAGGTGTCGGCCTCCGGCGCGGATGTGGATGCGGAGTATATGAACGAGCTTCTGCATCAGGCGCATCTGGCAGTTACCATGAAGTACGCGCTCGTATTCATCGCCAGCGCGCCCATGCTTGCGATCTACCCCTTCGTTCAGAAGTATTTCGTAAAGGGCGTAATGATCGGCTCTGTAAAGGGATAAGAAATCCCGCATGATTCATTTGAACCTCTGCCGCGAAATGCGGCAAAATAAAAAGAGGAAAGAAGGAGGAAAATTCATGAAGTTTTCCAAGATGCTCCTGTCGGTGCTGCTCGTTCTCGTAATGGCAGCCGCTATGTTCGCAGGCTTTGCCGAGAGCGCGCCTGTTGAACTGGAAATCTATTGCTGCTACGACTCCACAAACGGCATTGATCCCGCCAATCTCTGGTGGTGGAGATATGCCGAAGCCCGTCTGAACGAAGCAGGCTATAACATCAAGCTCAATGTAACCGGCGGTCTTAACGGCGACGAAGCTACTCAGGGCAAGGCGCTTCGCATCGGCTCTGACAACCTTCCCGACATCATGTTCGGCTTCACCCTCACCGGCCCCGAAATCGTTCTGTACGGCGATACCGACGGGCTGCTGCTCGACATCACCCCCTATCTAAACGAGACCGATATGCCCAATGCATACGAGTGCTCTCAGACCAACGGTGCAGACGCATTCGCGTCCTCCGTATCTCCCTCCGGCAAGATCTACGGCGTTCCCTACGTTGTAGACCGCACCCTTGGCTGGCTGGCCGGCACCTCCCCGAACTTCAACTGCATGTTCATCAACACCGTAAAGCTCGAAGAGCTGGGATACGAAATGCCCACCACCGTTGAAGAGCTGTATGAAGTTCTCCGCGCTGCCAAGGATATGGAAACCGAAAACGGCAAGCCCATGATCCCCTTCCTCGCAGCGGACGGCGGTTATATCAATCAGGCTGCATTTGCCTATCAGGGCTTCTACGGCGCTGATCAGCTCTACGGCATCACCGAAGGCGTAAAAGACGGCGAGATCGTGCTGCCCGTTTACACCGAGGAATACAAGGACTATCTGGAGTTCTTCCGCACTATGTATGAGGAAGGCCTGATCTCCTCCGAGTTCTTCACCATGGACGGCGAAACCATGAGAGCGCTCGCACTGGAAGGCAACTTCCTGATCTTCGGCGGCAACGTTGCCGACATCACCAACGTTCCCGAAGAGTACAAGAAGTACACCGCGCTTGCTCCCATTCAGTTCTATGACGACGTAAATCCCGTCGCATCCGTAACCGTTCCCTACACCTGCAACCGCGTATGGGCGTCCGCCAAGACCGAGTATCCCGCAGAGGTATGCGCATTCCTCGATCTTCTGTATGATGACGAAGCCATCATGAGCTACGTATACGGCCCGGTTCTGGAAGACAAGCTCGGTATTCTTGAGAATGCATGGGTTATTAACGAAGCCGGAAACGACCTCGTTCACGCAAACGTAGGCGCAGAGCAGAAGTACGCCACCATCAACAACCTGCAGTTTGACGAAATCGCACCCTGCGGCCTCATCGGCGACATGTCCACCTACAACTACTACGCCAAGAACGTCGTTGCCGGCCTCGACTTCGAGCTTTCCTACGAGACCTACACCGACTGCATCACCGGCGAAACCGTAACCGTTACCAATAAGAGCGGCTATCCGGAGAAGTACGACACCTCCGTCGACGCTTACTATCGCCTCAACCGCTACTATGCATGGATCGACAACCTGACCACCGTCAGAATGGCTATCCTGTACTGCACCGAGGAAGAGAGCCAGCGCATGACCGACCTCAGAAGCGTTCTTGACAACTATGTCCGCGAGAACTTCGCCCAGTTCGTAACCGGCGGCCGTTCTCTGGATGAGTTCGACGCATATCAGGAAGAGCTGAAGGCCATGGGCATCGAAGAGCTGCTCGATATCCTCCAGAGAGGCTATGCTCCCTACATTGAGTCCGTATTCGGCTGATAGCTTCCAATAAGGGGTTGCTGCGGAGAACTCATCCGCAGCAGCCTCTTTTTCATTCAGGAAAATGACCGTTTAAGCGTTGACAGGCGGTTCACAGGAAATACTCATTGGTTTATCGGTCCCTGCTGCCGGAGGAAGCAGCAAAGACGCAGTTCCCCATTGGGAACTGAATCAAAAACGAAAAAACGTAAAAGGGAAGATTTATCGGTCAACCGGGGGCTGTTGCACCAAGATAAAAGCAGGATGGCTCTAATGGGCTTGTATGCCCGGTAAAACAGATCAAACTCAGCGCAATTCAGCGCTTTTCTAAAAACGCGCCGCGCCTTTGAAAAAGGGCGGTATAAGGCTTGCAAATCAACAAAATCATCTTGTTTGCAGCCTATAGTATTCAGCATCCCCCCGATCCCGGTCGTCCTTTCGGGGGTAAACCAATCCAGTCCCCATCAGCACGCAGAAAGGTTGTATATCATGAGCAAAAAAGTATTAATTATCGGCGCTACCGGCGCTATGGGCAGCTATCTTACCGAGAAGCTTGCCGCCGACGGTGTATTGGTGGATGCGGTATCTCTGGATATGCCGAAGTTTACGCCCGAGGGTGTAAACCGCATACAGGTAAATGACGCTCTGAATCCCGGCTTCGTGTATGATATCACGAGGAACCATTACGACGCCATCGTGGATTTCATGGTGTACAATACCATCAATTTCAGAAACACCTTCAAAAAATATCTGGATGCGACGGATCAGTACGTATTCCTGTCCTCCTGCCGCGTATATGCAAACGAAGAAAATCCAATCAGAGAAGGCAGCCCGCAGCTGCTGGACGTATCTACCGATACGCAGCTGCTGTTTTCGGAGGATTACTGCATGTACAAGGCCAGAAGCGAGGACGCGCTTTTGGCAAGCGGGCGCAAAAACTGGACGATCGTCCGTCCCTCTACCACCTATTCCAGAAAGCGCTGCCAGCTTCTGACCCTTGAAAGGGCGCAGCTGCTTCCCTTTATGCGCTCCGGCGCGCCCGTTCCTCTGTTTGAAGGCGCGAAGGATATTCCTGCGTCCCTCACCTGGGGCGGAGACGTTGCCGATATGATCAAGAATCTTCTGTTCAAGGAATCCTCTCTGGGCGAGGATTTCAATGTAACCTCGTCCGAATGCCGCACGTGGGCGGAAATCGCAGGATATTATCATGAGCTTTTCGGTCTCAATTACGAATGGGTGGATGAGCTTACGTATCAAAGATTCAAGAAGACGAATTTCAACCCAGCGGTCGACCTGTATCAGGTTTGGCAGCTCAAATACGCAAGAATGTTCAATCGCGTATACGACAACAGCAAGATGCTGAAGGCGACGGGGCTTAAGCAGGAGAATTTTAAAACGCTGTATGAGGGACTTCTCCACGAAAGAGAGACCATCCTTGCGGACGACTGATGAGATATGCTGAAAGGAGCGCATATTTTTGAATAAAATCATTCGAATCGGTCAGATCGGCATCGGGCATAACCACGGGGAAGAGAAAATGAAGGCGTTCAGAAAGTTCCCGGAGCTGTTTGATGTGGTTGGATATGCGGAGGATGATCCCGATTGGCTTGAGAAAAGAAGCGGATTGGACGGCTACAAGGGTCTTACGCGCATGCGCACGCAGGAGCTGATCGATAAATGCGATGCGATTCTCGTAGAAACCGGCGTTCCCGATCTTACAAAAACCGCCGCCATATGCGTGGAACAGGGAAAGCATATCCACATGGATAAGCCCGCAAGCGGTACGCTTGAGGAATTCAAATATGTACTGGATACGGCAAAAGCAAAAAATCTGGTGGTTCAGATGGGCTACATGTACCGGTACAACGATGCGATACTCAAAACGTTTGAAATGATCAGGGAAGGCAGGCTGGGCGAAATATACTCCATAAACGCCGAGATGAGCACGTATCACGGCGTTGAGTACAAAAAGTGGCTCACGGGCTTTGAAGGCGGTATACAGTATATTCTGGGCAGCCATTTCGTGGATCTGATCGTATATCTTCTGGGCGAACCGAAGCGGATTGTGTCGTTCCTAAAGCACACGAAGCTCGACGGCGTGGATTTCCCGGACAACAACCTGGCGGTATTGGAATACGACAAGGCGCTTGCAAGGATCTTTGTAAGCTCGGTCGAGGTAAACGGCTGGGGCCGCAGACAGTTTGTCGTAACCGGCAGCAAGGGAAGCGTATCCATTCTTCCGATGGAAAGAACCACCCGCATGACATATGCTTCATTGGATTTCTGCGATCATGCGTATCAGGATATGCAGAAAGAAATCCCGGTTGCCGACCTCTCCGCGACCGGACGCTACGATACCATGGCGGCGGATTTCTATCACTATGTCATGGGCAGCAAAGTAAATCCCTATACCTATGAACACGATTATCTGGTTCAGAAGGTGCTTTTAGAGATTGTGAAGGAAAATAAAACGCAATAAATCGGGCCGGAGCAGAAGATACTCTCTGTTCCGGCCCGATTTTATGATATCACCCGATCCCCATTCGGTTCAGAAGATACCTTACATATATATCCGATCCCTTGTCAAGCGCGCTTTCGTCGATATCGAAATGAGGCGTATGCACGGGATGAACAAAGCCCTTTTCGGCGTTTCCGCAGCCCAGCCGCATCATGGTCGCGGGGGCTTTTTGTGCAAATACGGAGAAATCCTCAGAGGCCGCTACGCGCTGCATTTCAAATACGTTTTCCTTTCCGAGAACCTCTTCGGCGGCTTTGCGGAGATGCTCCGTTACGATGGGATCGTGAACGAGCACGGGCGTGATGCCGTTTATTTTCGCTTCTCCCGTGCCGCCGAAAATTTCGGCGGTGTTTTTTACGATCGTCTGAATGCCGTCCAAAAACTTTTCAAGATCCTGATTTTCACGCGTTCTTATGGTACACTTGATCGTGCATTCGTCTGCAATGATGTTTGCGGCAGTGCCGCCGTGAATGGTTCCGGCGTTAAAAAGGATATGACTGCCGGAGGGAAAGCGCTTTGCAAGATAGCTTTCAATGGCGATCAGCGAATGCGCAGCCATCATAATGGCGTCCGAGCCGGAGGACTGCATGGCGGCGTGCGCGCTTTTTCCCGTAAAACGGATTGTTACGCTGCTCGCTGCGGAATTGCAGGGGCCGGTCATGAAAGAGACGGTACACGCAGGCTGAATATTTACATGAATGGCGACGATTTCATCCACATCGTCCATACAGCCGTCCTGAACCATTCTTCCGGCCCCGCCGCCGCCCTCCTCCGCCGGCTGAAAGATCAGCTTCACCGGGCGCGTGAGCGCAACGGAGAGAGAGGTGAGCTTTCTCGCCGTGTCGAGCAGTATTGCGGTATGCGCGTCGTGACCGCAGGCGTGCATTCTGCCCTCATACAGCGATTTGTACGGAACATCATTGGCTTCCTGAATCGGCAGTGCGTCCATGTCCGCGCGGATCGCCAGCGCTTTTCCGGGCGCGCCCTCGTTGATCGTAGCTACGATTCCGCTTTTTCCGTATTTTTCGGTATAGGGAATGCTGAATTTTTCCAGCTCCCGTTTTACAACGCCGAGCGTGTAGGGAAGATCATACCCCAGTTCCGGGTGCATATGCAGCTCGCGGCGGATTTTAGAAACGTACATATTGTCTGTCACTCCTTAAAGCGAATACGGGGGTATTTCGATCATGCGGAAACGCAACAAATCAGATCTGCTGGTTAACGGGCTTCGCCGTCGGGGGATGTTGCAATAAAAAAGACAGCCCCCGCCAAAAAGCTCGAAAGCTCAGAAATGCCGATAAAATCCAGCGCAATTCCGCACTCTGCCTCCTGCCATCCCCGCAAGCGGGGCAGCAGGAGGCAGAAAGACAGAAGGCGGCGGGTAACTTTTTCGCCGACGTTTTATTTCCTGCTGACGCACAGCGGGAAACAAACAGGCGCTCACGCGTAAAGCGCGCCATTTACCGCTATTCCCGTTCCTTTTTATACCACTTTTTCACAACGTCTTCCGCTTTCTTTCCAACGATGGAAAATCCCATTTCGAGAGTCTTTTTCGGAAGATACGTATACCAATCCCACCAGAAGAATCCGGCGAACCAATCCTCATTCCACATCGCCCGCATGCAGGATTCGTAGAAATTTGCCTGTTCGTCCTCATCGTAGGGGAATTCCCTGTGGCTGAAGTCGTAGGGCATCATGGCGCAGCCCCGGGCGCTTCTGATACCGATTTCCATGAATATTATTTTCTTATCGTGATGGGCTTTTGATAAGGCGCAAAGGCGCGTCTTCTGCTTTTCCCATTCCGAAAGCATATTTTCACAGCTTTCCCCCGGGATCCCGGCTACCTTGAAGTATGCGGAAGTGCCGATATAATCCACGGCGTCCCACCACGAAACGGAATTTTCGCTGCCGTGGTTGGTATTGTACACGATGGGGCCGCGATAAATCTTTCTAACCTCGCCAATGGCGCATCGCCACAAATCCGCCTTATGCTCGGTTCCGAGCATCTCGCAGCCAACGCAGAACATTTCGCAGCCCGTTTCCTCGGCGATCTCCGCGTAGTGGCACAAAAAGGCGGTATAGCAGTCAAACCATTCCTTCCAATAATCCCGGTTTCCGTATTCTGCGTCCGGAAAGGTAATCCGCGCGCGCCATATACCGTCCGCACAATTGATCATGGGCTTCAGGCACACCTTCAGCCCTTCCCCGTGCAGCCGTTCAATGGCTGTGTACACATCCTTGTCCGTAACGGTATACCGGTAATCCGGGCGAATGACCGTTGAACAGAAAGTATCCTGCCTTATGGAAAACGCAAGCGCCGCCCAGTCTCCGCCAAGCCCTGCAAGCCGTTTGATGGAAGAGAGCGCTTCCTCAGTTCTGTACATGCCGCGCCTTGCGTCGTAGCCGTAGGTAAAACCCTTGATAAACATATCCTCTGCCCTTTCATCTGCAGTCATCGCCCGAAAATGCGCCGCCTCTTATCAGATATGCACCTTTGCAACGAGCTTCTTCACCTGCGTTTTGCCGTCCTTCGACACGCCGCAAAGATGCGCGTCGCCCGGGAAGAATATGGCGAAGGTGCCCTGATCCATATGAAGATCGGTTCCTCTGGGAGCCTTTGTGAACGCGGTTTCGGTGTCAAACGCAGGCCATTCGATATCCTCTACGTTTTTTACGGAAATGATCTCTCCGTCCTCCAGCGGAATCTGAAGATCAATATACTCCATATGGCGCTCGTATACATCATTTGCTTCCTTAAGCGCCTGAGTATTCAAATTAATCCAGCATAGGCTGCCGTTCACTTCGTTTTTTCCGGGATTAAACGCACTGATCGCATTCGAAAGCACAGCATCTATTGCTTTGTCAAGGTTTGCATTGAGTCCTTTGTACTGGCCAAGTCTTTTCATGCTGTCATAAATCATTTGTATCGTTATCTCCCATCAATCATTTGATGATTTCACCGAGCGTTACAACAACCTCGTGCGCCTTTCCATCCGTAAATACGGGCAGCACGTTTCCTTCAATCGCTTCTCCGTCCACAACAACGCTCTTTACGCCGCGCGATACCTTGTCGGGATTGCGGATGGAAATATTGTAGACAGCGCCTCTGAAACGGCGGGAAATCTCATAGCCCGTCCACTCGTGCGGAATGCAGGGATCCACCTTGAGGCCGTGCCAATCGGGCTTGATGCCGAGGATGTAATTGCTGATGATATAATAGTTCCATGCGGCGGTGCCGGTGAGCCAGCTGTTTTTCGCCTGACCGAAATTCTTCGCATCCTTGCCGGCGATCATCTGGCTGTATACATAGGGCTCCATTTTATGCAAGTCGCTGATGTCCTCGCGGTACGCGGGCGCGATTTTCTTATACAGATCAAACGCGCGGTCGCCGTGTCCCACAACCGTTTCCGCCGCAATGATCCAGGGATTGTTGTGGCAGAATACGGCGGCGTTCTCCTTGTATCCCGGCGGATAGGAGGAAACTTCGCCCAATTCCACATGATATTCCTTGTACGCAGGCTGCAGAAGCACAATACCGTGCTCGGTTTCCAGCCACTCTTCAACGGACTTCAGCGCACGCTCGGCCTTTCCGTCCTCTACGCCCACGCCCGCCATTACGCAGTAGCCCTGGCTTTCGATGAATATCTTGCCGTCCTCGCACTCTTTGGAGCCGACCTTGTTGCCGAACGCATCATATGCGCGCACGAACCAGTCGCCGTCCCAGCCGTAAGTGAGGATTGCCTGACGCATATTGTCGATTTCTTCCTGCGCCTTTTTCGCCTTGTCCGTTTCGCCGCGGATGCTTAGAATATCCACAAGCTCGGGACCGATGGACACGAACATGCCCGCAATCAGCACTGACTCCGCAACGCGCTCGTCGGGTGCGTCGGGGTTTGAGAAGGTCTGGAAGCTCTCGCCGGGCGCGTCGGAGAAGCAGTTCAGGTTCAGACAATCGTTCCAGTCTGCGCGTCCGATGAGGGGCAGACCGTGCGGGCCTTTGTTGTTTACCACGTGATAGAAGCTGTTCTCCAGGTGCTCAAGCAGCGTACCCGAATCGTTTTTATTACAGTCGTAGGGCGTATCCTCGTCAAGAATCGTAAAGTCGCCCGTCTCTCTGATATATGCAGCGGTTCCCGCAATCAGCCACAGCGGATCATCGTTGAAGCCGCCGCCGATGTCGTTATTGCCCTTTTTCGTGAGCGGCTGATACTGATGATAGCAGCCGCCGTCGCGGAACTGCGTAGCGGCGATATCCAGTATGCGCTCGCGGGCGCGCTCGGGAATCTGGTGAACAAAGCCCAGAAGATCCTGCGAGGAATCGCGGAAGCCCATGCCGCGGCCGATGCCACTTTCAAACATTGAAGCGGAGCGCGACATGTTGAACGTTACCATGCACTGATAGGGATTCCAGATGTTGACCATGCGTCCGAGCTTCTCATCATCGGTCTTCAGCACATACGCGCTTAAAAGCTCATCCCAATAGGCTCTGAGCGCCTTGAACGCCTTCTCAATCTGGCAATCGTCGGTAAGAGATGCCAGCATTTCCTTGGCGGGCGCCTTGTTGATTACAAAGGGCGCGACAAATTTCTGATCTGTCGGAACCTCTGCATAGCCCAGCACGAAATTATACTTTTTCTCTTCGCCCGGCTTGAGCGAGGCCTTCAATTGATGGGCCGCGATCGGCTGCCATCCTGAAGCAATCGAATTGCCCATTTCGCCCGTCACGACCGCTTTGGGCGCTTCAAAGCCGTTATACAGGCCGAGGAAGGTTTCCATATCGGTATCAAAGCCGGACACGGGCGCATTTACGGCGTAGAACGCGTAGTGATTGCGCCTCTCGCGGTACTCCGTCTTGTGATAGATCACGCCGTCCTCCACCTCTACCTCGCCGATTGAGAAGTTTCTCTGGAAGTTGAGCGCATCGTCATTGGCGTCCCACAAACAGAACTCGACAAAGGATGTAAGAATCACGTTCTTCTCGCAGTCGCTTTCGTTTTTCAGCGTAATCTGATGCACCTCAGCGTTCACGCCCAGCGGCACAAAGGAAAGCTGACTCGCCGAAAGGCCGTTCTTTTTGCCGGTAATGACCGTATAGCCCATGCCGTGACGGCATTCGTACGCATCCAGCTCGGTCTTTACAGGCTTCCAACCCGGATTCCAGATCACGCCTTCGTCATTGATATAGAAATAGCGTCCGCCGTTATCAACGGGCATATTGTTGTAGCGGTAGCGGGTCACGCGACGGAGACGCGCGTCTCTGTAGAAGCAGTAGCCGCCGGCAGTGTTGCTGATAAGGCCGAAGAATTTTTCGCTTCCGAGATAGTTGATCCACGGGTAAGGCGTTCGGGGCGTATCAATCACATATTCCCTCGCGCAGTCGTCAAAATAACCGTATTTCATACTCTGCACCCTCCTGTCGCCGCTCCCTGCAGCGCTTATTATATTGTTACCATTATATCACATGAGAACTTAACATACAATCGTTTTGAGAAAATAATCCCTCAAATCAGCGAAACGAAAACGCTTTCGGAAGGGGTTTTGGCTACTGTTCATGGGGCATACATATTCCAGCAAATATACGCTATTGCAATTGCCTTTATAAAATGCGATAATAAAAGCGCCCCGTATTTTTTATCTGCCACTTAAAGGAGGCTATAGCATGAACTGTATCACATACGAAATGTTCGGCGCAAAGGGCGACGGCGTACATGACGATATGAGCGCCATCCAAAAAGCCCATGACGAAGCCAACCGGCTGTCGCTTCCCGTAATCGCAAAAAAGAACGCGAAATACTATATCTCTCCCCGCGCAATAACGGCGGAAATTCAAACGAGCACCGATTGGACAGGCGCGGAATTTGTGATCGACGACGTAAACCCGGAGGATTTCCAAGCGCCGGTGTTTCTCGTGAAAAGTGCGCTTCCGGGCGTCCCCTTTTCCGTTTCCGCTCTCAAACAGGGACAGACGCATATTCCGAATCCCTATCGGGCGGAACTGTACATAAAGGTATTTAATGAAAATCACTCGGACTACATCAGAAAGGGTCTTAACCAAAACAACGGCGTTCCCCGAAGGGACAGCTTTCTTCTCCTGCCGGACGGCTCGCTTTCATCGCCCGTATCCTTTGACTTTGACTGCATCACCTCCGCGGAGGCGAAAAGAATCGATACGGATACGCTCACGCTGACCGGCGGCACATTCACAACCATCGCAAATCAGGCCGAATCCAAATACAATTATCACGCAAGAAACATTGAAATCCGCCGTTCGAACGTAACAGTCGACGGGATCACGCATTTCGTTACCGGCGAACCGGATCACGGCGCGCCCTACCGCGGCTTTTTATCCATTATCGATTCGGCGCATATCACCGTAAAAAACTGCCTGTTCACTGGCCACAAAACCTACATGACCATCGGAAACGCGTCTCTTCCCGTTCCCATGGGCTCCTACGATATCAATATCGATTCCTGCGCAGACGTGACATTTTTATCCTGCCGGCAGACCACGGATATCATGGACAAAGCCTACTGGGGGCTGATCGGCAGCAATTTCTGCCGGGATCTGACGCTGAAAGACTGCGTTTTCTCCCGCTTCGATGCGCATATGGGCGTTACCAACTGCAGGCTTATCAATTGCGTGCTGGGGTACCAGTGCATAAATGCCATCGGCTTCGGTACGTTTTATGTGGAAAACACCCGCGCCTGCGGAAGAGCGTTTATTAATCTTCGCAGCGACTACGGATCAACTTGGCGCGGCGATATGATCATCAAAAACTCCGTATGGCAGCCGCTTACCCGGTCGCTCTCCATATTTGCCGCCGAAAACGACGGCACGCACGACTTTGGGTATGAATGCTTCCTCCCCGAAAACGTACTGATCGACGGCCTCGTCATCGAAGAGACCGGCTTAAGCGATAAAGAAGCGCCCGTATATGTGTTCAACGATTATTTGAAAAATACCGATGCGCCGGACGCAGAGAAAAAATATCTTCCGAAGGAAGCAAAGCGCGCCAAGATCCGAAATATTCACTCTTCGCGGCGCATACTGCTTTCGGAAAACGAGAAGCTGTTTCAAGATACCGAATTCATCTGTAAATAATTCTTCTTTGAAAGGAGACTCCATATGAAAACCATCAACTTCGCAAAAGGCCAATGGGCCGGAAACGAACTCATCGAATGCTATTCCTTCCGCTTTACGGAAACGCCGAAGCACACTCAGTTTG
Organism: Clostridia bacterium; assembly: GCA_017396845.1. Taxonomy (GTDB): domain Bacteria; phylum Bacillota; class Clostridia; order Christensenellales; family Aristaeellaceae; genus SFHK01. The sequence goes on along the minus strand of JAFQKQ010000091.1, from coordinate 648 downwards.
AGGACTGCATCGGAAACAAGGTCAACCCCGATCACCGCGAGGGCTTTGACAACATAAGCTTCGTAACAGAAGAGACCTACGCCCCCGGCGTAAAAGCTTCCCTTCGCTGCGCCTTTGTCTCTCTTGGCTGTCCGGAAATCATCCTCGTTCCCGAGACGGAAACCACAAAGGAAGGCAGCGTGCAGTACGGCGCATGCTTCGAAGTCGTTTTATACAAGGACGGCGTGAACGTATGGCGGCATTTCATGGAAAAGGACTACTCCTGCCACTGGCACAAACGCCTGGGCGTGGAATACCCCGTTACGGAAAACGACGTCCACACGCTTACCGTTGAAACAAAAGAGAATTACATCATTTTCTCCGTAGACGGAAAAAAGACGACGCTCAGAACGGAAGATCTGCCCGAGCGCTTCCATATCGGCATAACAATGTGCGAAGGAATCGTACGGCTGTATGATTTCACGGTGGAATAAACGCCCGGCAAACAGAAATAAAACCAATGCATACAGGGGCTGTTGCACAACAGCCCCGAGAAAAAAACAGAGCTTTCAACCACTGGGAAGGTGGAAGAAAGCTCTGTTTTGTTGTAGAATAAATCTGCTATGAAAAACCCACAACGAGAGCAGTATATAGCAATCCGACAAGGAT
>JAFQKQ010000090.1 GCA_017396845.1 Clostridia bacterium | reverse complement strand
GCACCCATTCCGGCGGCCTGCGCTACCATGGTATGAATCCCACCTTGTCCCAGTTGTACGATGACAAGTTGATGGAGGCTGTCAGTGTTAAGCAGACAGAGGTGTTCGCAGCAGCTGAGGAATTTGCCCGGGTTGAGGGCATCCTGCCCGAGCTTTACACGAGGCACTTACGCTTATGATTTCTGCGATACCGGCATGATCTGCCCGCTCGCAAAAATGTATACATTGGGATCCTCCTATATTCCTGCGCCGAACCATGCCGGCGGCCTTCGCTATCACGGCATGAACTCCATCCTGTCCGAGCTCTACGATCAGGGCCTTATGGAAGCCAGAAGCGTTGAGCAGACCAGCGTTTTTGCCGCCGCTCAGGAGTTTGCGCGCGTAGAAGGCATTCTGCCCGCGCCCGAAAGCAGCCACGCGATCAAGGTTGCCATCGACGAGGCGCTCAAGTGCAAGGAAACCGGCGAAGAAAAGACCATTCTCTTCGGCCTCACCGGCACCGGATACTTTGATCTCTACGCCTACGCCAAGTTCAACGACGGCGTGATGAGCGACTATATTCCCACCGAAGAAGATCTCAAAAAGGGCTTTGACAGCCTTCCGGATCTTAAAATCTGATAAGAAAGCCAAATGAACCGTTCCGATATGGGACGGTTCTTTTGCTGATTGTTTTTGCGGGCGGAGAACTCGGTAACGGTTTACAACGGAGAAATTCAGGTGTATAATTATTGTTATGAAAAATTCTTTGGAGGAAATTGCAATGCTCAGACGTATGCTTTCCGTGATCCTGACAGCGGCATTGATTCTGTCCTGTGCAGTGACGGCTCATGCTTCGGTTCTTTCAAAAAAAGAGCGGTATGACGCTGCGCTTGATGAGCTGGCGGCTTACGTGAAATATGAAAGGGAAGATATCGATCTTGTCGGTCTTTCGGATAATTTCCTGTCCTTAAGGGATTATGAATCGAGCAGCAATTTCTACCGCTATACATTGATCCTCATAAGGCTTGAAGAGGGCGCTTTTTCCGATGAAAAGGAAAATCCGGATTTCAACGCTATGCTGGATGAGCAGATTCCCATATTCCTCATGATAATGGATATGGATAAGAAATTTACGGGCTTCCTTGAAGAAGATGGGCGCTTCGGTACGGTTGGCGATCTTACGAATTACTATAACGGCAGAATCGCGGAAGAAAACGATGATCCCGGTACGGCCTGTGATTATTATGCCTGTGCGATTTCCTTTATGGACAGCAGCACGCGCTATACGCATCTGTCCATTTTGCTGACTGCGGAAAAGATCAGAACGGGTAAAGCGCTTCTGGAAGAGAAAAAATATGATGAAGCTTACGAAATCTTTTCGGAGCTTGCCGAACAGGGTTTTGTTCTTGAAAAAGAACTGAAGGAAGCGGAAAGCAACAAGACAAAGGTTCATGTTTGGGTAAGTGCAACCTGTACAACGCCCGAGACATGCTCTGTGTGCGGCGAAACAAGGGGAGAGGCGCTCGGACACAATTTCTCAAATGCAACCTGCACCGAACCGTCTGTTTGCGTTAGCTGCGGTTATGCGGGCGGGAGCGCGCTCGGCCACGACTATGCGGACGCTACCTGCACTACGCCCGCAACCTGCGTACGCTGCAATCAGACAACTGGATCGAGCCGCGGACATGTTTACAGTGAAGCCGACTGCACATCTCCCGCAACGTGTATCTATTGCGGAGCTGCCGGAGCTTCCAAGCTCGGTCATGATTACAAGCAGGCGACCTGCACCGATCCCGCGGTCTGCTCTGTGTGCGGACAGATAAGCGGAACTGCGCTCGGTCACAATTATACTTCCGCGACCTGCACCGAAGCCAAGACCTGCACCCGGTGCGAACAGACAAGCGGAGCTGCGCTCGGTCACAATTATACTTCTGCGACCTGCACCGAAGCCAAGACCTGCACCCGCTGCGGTCAGACAAGCGGAACTGCGCTCGGTCACAATTATGCCTCTGCGACCTGCACCGATGCCAGGATATGCACCCGCTGCGGACAGACAAACGGAAGCGCACTCGGTCACATTTACGCTTCTGCGACCTGCACCGAAGCCAAGACTTGTTTGCGCTGCGGGAAAACCGACGGAAGCGCTCTTGGTCACGATTATGATTCGGCCACCTGCACCAGCGCCAAGACCTGTACCCGCTGCGGTCAGACAAGCGGTTCCAAGCTTGGACATGACTATACTTCCGCAACCTGCGTGACTCCGGCAACCTGCCGAAGATGCGGCGCAGTAAGCGGCGGAAAGGCGGATCACCGTTGGAAGGACGCCACTTATACCAGCCCCAAGACCTGCATTGTATGCGGAACAACCACGGGCACCGTTCTTTACAGACCCATCAGTTACTGCGGCGGACTCGTGGCGGAAGTCAGCAGCTATCGCAAAAACAATATTCCCGATGCGTCCGCAAAGGGTCTTCTGGACGGAAACTGGCAGAAAAGAGAATGGAATAACACATGGGACAGCGATAACCGGAATATCGGTCAATACTTTATTCTCCGTACGGCAGACGGCAGCGAGTATGAAGTCAACGGTCTTAAAATCGTCAACGGAAAGCATGACCAGAAATATTTCGAGCGGAATTGCCGCATTAAAACCCTGAGCGTATATGTTGACGGCGTTTACTGCGGGGACATCCGCGTATCGGATTTCAGAGGAACCGAGCAGTACATAAACTTCGGTCCCGTAAGCGGCTCCGTGTTCAAATTCGTGGTGAAGGATGTTTACTACGGCACAAAATACAATGACGTCTGCGTTGCGGAAGCGGGTTTGTATTGACAAAGACTTATTCACGGAGAATTCCGGAATGACGGAACAAGAGTATAGAAAACCGCCGTACAGCACCTGCTGCCGTACGGCGGTTTTCATGTCCGCGTCCGGGACGCGTTTTTGATTAAGAAGAATGATTGTGAATAATTTTGCCGCTGTTTCAGCTTTCCTCCTGCCATCCTTTGCATACGTCAATCCAATCGCACAGACCGGAGTGCTTTTCGAGTTCGCTGAGCGTCAGCTCTATAGCGCTGTTTGAACTGCCGCAGGCGGGAAATACCGTTTCGAAGCGTTTGAGCGATATATCAAGATATACTTTCACGCCGTCGTTTACTGCGAAGGGGCAGACACCGCCCACGGCATGACCGATTAAGAGAGAGGCTTCGTCGGGCGCAAGCATTTTGGCCTTGGTTTGAAAATACGCCTTGAAGCGTGCGTTGTCAATTTTCGCATCGCCCGCCGCAACGATCAGCACGGGATTTCCTGCGACCGAAAACGAAAGGGTTTTTGCAATCCGGCAGGGCGCGCAGCCGAGCGCCTCCGCCGCGAGGGCAACCGTGGCGCTGGATACATCGAATTCCATAATGCGGTTTTCCATGCCGAAAAGAGAAAAATAAGCTTTGACTTTCTGGATGGACATGTGATTTCATTCTCCCTGATGTTCTTTTAATGCAGGCGCTTGCTTCCACCCGGATACGGAGAGAAGCTTTAAAGCCTTTGAGAAATTATCCTTTTTGACCAGCACATAGTCCGTATTGTAGGTGGACACTGCGAATACGGGTATGCCGTTTTCCGCAAGTACGGATGTGATTTTTGAAAGAATGCCGACAAGCGAAAAGTCCAGAATTCCGGCTGCGCGAAACGCCTTCCAGCCGTCTTCCCTGTGCGTTGCATTTTCGGGTGCAAAGCCGGTTTCGCATACGATGGAGCATTCCTCATCGGTTTTTGACAGAAACACAAACGGGCGGGTCAGGTCGACGCAGGAAAAATCGGGCGCTTTGCATACGGTGAATTCCTGTGTCAGAGGTTCAAACTGCATGCGGATAAAGCCTCCTTTTTTGGTGTCTAATCATCCGTTTCGCTGTCAATAAGTTCTTCAAGAAGACTTCGGATGTCGGACAGCTTTTTCTGAACGGCGGAAGCGTACCAGAATACGCAGCCGGTCAGTAAGAAGGATGCAAGGGAAATCAGCAGAACCGTCAGAGAGAAGCCGTCTTCAGGCGTAAGTGATTTTGAAAGAAAAACGGATGCCGCCGCGCCGCCGATCCATGTAAGAATGGCGAATATCATAAGTACAATTGAGATCACGCATACGGGCGCGTCTTCCTCGTCTTCTTCCTCTTCGTCTTCCTGCTCCTCCTCAATGGGCTGGGGAATGCGTTCATCCTCGGGAAGTGTCAGAAGGATTTCGGCGTACTCCTCATCGGTAACCGGCACGGGCACCATTTGTTTTCGCTGATAATAGTGCTTTTCGCCGTTGATTTTCTCGATGTAGTCAAAATCATCCCCGGGTTTGACTTCGACGTCCTCCAGCGTATATAAACCCAGAGAAATCAGAATCCGCTGTTTCTGTATTTCTTCCTCTTCTGATTTCTGCCGATAATAGGCGTCCAGGTATTCTCTCACCTTTTTGTGCATGCATTGATCACAGCCTTTCCCAGATTAAACAAAGTATAACACGCACGGCGCAATGCGTCAATCGTGAAAGAAATTCGATTGGTGTATAAACAAAAAACCGTCTGCAATTTCTGCAAACGGTTTGAGCGGAGGAGGAGGGATTCGAACCCTCGAGACGCTTTTGACGCCTACACGATTTCCAGTCGTGCGCCCTCGACCAAGCTAGGCGACTCCTCCATGCGGTCGAAAGAAAAATATGAAATTTTTCTCGGTTTTCACCCGACGCAGACTATTATAACACAACGCGCGCACTTTTGCAATAGGGAAATGACATTATTTATTCGTAAAACGGAAAAAATCCGACAGAAATATATTCTGCCGGAAAAAGATTTATCTTGTCAGCTCGTACATCAGTATGCCCGCCGCGATTGCGGCGTTCAATGATTCCGCGCCGCCGCGCATGGGGATTTTGAGCTTCACGTTTGAAAGAGCCTGCACTTCCGGCGACACGCCCTTGGCTTCGTTTCCGATAACGAGAATCATGGGCTTGTCCTTCGGGATGGGGGCGCGCGCGTAGAGGTCGCTTCCGTCAAGGGCGGAGACAATCAGGCTTGCGCCGCTTTTCAGATATTCGGGAAGGGCTTCCGTGAGACCGCACTGCGCAATCGGCACGCGGAAGCCGCTGCCCATGGCGGATCTTTGAACCTTCGGGGAATACGGATCGGCGCAGCCCTTTCCGAAAAGTATGAAATCAAAGCCCGCCGCGTCCGCCGTACGCCAGATGGTGCCGACGTTACCGGGATCCTGAACGCCGTCAAGAGCGATGATGCGAAGCGCATTTTTGTTTACGGGGCTTGTTTTCGGCATGGTGAAGGCGCAGACGCAGCCCTGCGGCGTTTTTGTGTCGCACACGGCTTCAAGCGCGCTTCGGGAGGTGAGATATACGCGGCAGCTTTTCCTTTTGAGTTCGCCGATGACATCGGAGTCCGCTTCAAAAAGAGCTTCTTCGGGGGTGAGGCCGCATTTCAGCGCCTCCCGGATCATGACCTCGCCTTCCACAAGGAAAAGCCCCGTTTCGTTTCTGCCCTTTGCATCCTTAAGCGCCTTTAAGCGGCGGATGAGCGGATTCTGTGTGCTTGTGATTTTTTCCACGTTCATTACCTCTATTCGATGGGGAAGTTGAAATAGGTATCGG
>JAFQKQ010000089.1 GCA_017396845.1 Clostridia bacterium | reverse complement strand
TTGGTTCCGTCGATGAAAGCAGCTTCCAGACTCAGCAGTCCGCTCTGATTGAGCAGCAAAACCAGCTGCCGCAGAATATCCTGCCCGGCTTCCTGTGTCAGAATATTCTTGCGGAAGCGATTGATTGTGTTGTGATCCGGTGCGCGCTGTCCTTCCAGCAGATAGATGAAGTGCAAATTTTCGCGGCAGCATGCTTCCAGCGCACGGCTGGAGATCTGCTTGCGCATATAGCCGTACACCATGATTTTCATAAGAATCTTCGGTGAGTACTCGATTCTCCCCAGGTGGGAGTATGCCGCGTACAATTTGCTGTAATCCATCCTTTCCATCACGGCATTGAGTAGTCTCACCGGCGCATTCTTCCCGATGTTTATTTCGCAGTTCAACGGCATTACCAGTTGAAATCCGTTCGTCATTGCGGTATAATCTGTCTGCGGTTTTAATGTTTTCATGACAGTTACATTTTACCGCCGGCATTCAGGTTTGTACAGCCTGAGTGCCTTTTTTTAACGCAAGGAGCCGCCTCGTAATGAGACGGCCCCAATCGGAATTGTGAAGGATGCCTCCTGAAAACTCAATCTTTGTAGATATCGAAGTAAATATCGACATATCCGACCACGCGGACAACGTCGCTGCTTCTGTAGTGATAGGGATCCGAAAATCCAACCGAGAGGCTGCCTTCGGTGGCCATGTAGTACGTGAAATCCATATTGCCATAGCCGCGGATATCGCCCCGGTAATAGCTTCTCCCGTCGATTTCAATCGACGACGCGGTTACGGTGTATTCGTAGTTCCCGTCGCCGATTCTCTCGCGGATCACGCCGATCACGCATTCCAGATCGGCTGAATCATTCTCAAACACCACATCGTAAACTGCCAGATCCTCTTCGTCTCTCCAACTTCTGACTACGGTTTCCACATGATCCATGCTGTAATTTCTTCCGTCAATGCAAAGCGAGCAGGTGGCGATGTTCACCGAAACCGGCTCATTGGATTCGGGATTGTTTCTGTTCCAGCAAAAGATCGCGGTTGCGATTACGACGACTCCGATAATGATCCACTGAACTGCCTTTTTCATGTTTGAAATCCTCCTTCGTACTGTTTCCCTGTATCTGATATGATGATATCACACCCCGGCACAGTCATTTGGATTTCATTTCCGCGCTCATAGTTTTCCCGCAGGATCGAAAAGAGGGCGCTGTCTCCTCGCGGAGACAGCGTTTTTGATTGCTTACCATACAGCCTGTATTTAGTATGCCACGCCCTGCCACTTCATGGCTTCTGCTACCTTCAGGAAGCCTGCGATGTTTGCGCCTGCTACGAGGTTGCCTTCGCAGCCGTATTCCTTGGCGGCTTCGGCGGCGTTTTTATAGATGCTCTTCATGATGCCGTGCAGCTTCTCGTCTACCTCTTCGAACGACCAGCTCAGGCGGATGCTGTTCTGGGTCATTTCAAGGCCCGAGGTGGCTACGCCGCCGGCGTTTGCGGCTTTGGCGGGGCCGAAGAGGATATTTGCGCTCTGGAAGGCTTCGATGGCTTCGGGGGTGGAAGGCATGTTCGCGCCTTCTGCGACGGCGATTACGCCGTTTGCGATCAGAGCCTTTGCACCGGCCTCATCCAGCTCGTTCTGCGTGGCGCAGGGGAGCGCGATATCGCAGGGAACGGTCCAGATGTTCTTGCAGCCGGGGGTGAAGGATGCGCCGGGAACGCGGGCGGGGTATTCGGAGATGCGGGCGCGCTCGACTTCCTTGATCTGCTTGATGACGTCGAGGTTGATGCCGTTTTCGTCTACGATGTAGCCGGAGGAATCGCTCATTGCTACAACCTTCGCGCCAAGCTGAGTCGCCTTTTCGCATGCGTAGGTGGCTACGTTGCCGCTTCCGGAGATAACGACGCGCTTGCCTTCAAAGGAGAGGCCGTTCGCCTTGAGCATTTCATTCATGAAGTAGCAAAGGCCGTAGCCGGTCGCCTGCTTTCTGGCGAGCGAGCCGCCGAAGGAGAGGCCTTTTCCGGTGAGAACGCCGGTGAATTCGTTCTTGATGCGCTTGTACTGGCCGAAGAAATAGCCTACCTCGCGCGCGCCTACGCCGATATCGCCTGCGGGCACGTCGGTATCCGCGCCGATGTGGCGGTAGAGCTCCGTCATGAAGCTCTGGCAGAAGCGCATAACTTCGTTATCGCTCTTGCCCTTGGGATCGAAATCGCTGCCGCCCTTGCCGCCGCCCATGGGGAGGCCGGTCAGGGAGTTTTTGAACGTCTGCTCAAAGCCTAAGAACTTCATAACCGACAGGTTGACGGAAGGATGAAGGCGAATGCCGCCCTTGTAGGGGCCGATGGCGCTGTTGTACTGGACGCGGTAGCCGCGGTTTACCTGTACATTGCCCTGATCGTCTACCCAGCTGACGCGGAAGGTGATTACGCGCTCGGGCTCTACGATTCTCTCCGCGATGCCGGCCTTTTCGAGGTCGGGGCGCTGATCAAAAACGGGCTGGAGGGACTCCAGAACCTCTTTTACCGCCTGCAGATATTCCTTCTGATCGGGATCGCGCTTGACCGCCGCCTCATAAACGTTTTTCAAATATGCATTCTGAAAGCTCATAACCTTACTCCCTTCAAAATTGTGAAAATACCCATCAAATTCGCTCGGAATCTGAAATATGGTGAGATTATACCATTCATTTCGCGGTTTGTCTATATGGTTAGAAAAATTTTTTTCGGCGTGTAGCGAAAACCGGCTTCATCAATGTATGCTTTTTTCAGGGGAGGTATTTATAATGAATGGTGAAACCGGCGTTAAAACGGCAGGCACAGGAAATGTGCATGAGGGCGTATTTCGCGTGCTGAAGGGGGAAAAAGGCGCAAAAAGCGGCAGGAAAACGGTAAAAAAGGGAAAAAGCATACCGGAAAACGACAGCTTTCCCTTGCTTAAGCAAGCGGCCGAGATGGCGTGCGAGGCGATGATCGAACTGATGGCGGATGACAAGCAGTTTTGCAGGCATGCCTATCAGGATAAGGCAACGGGCGAAATCATGGAGGCGACATTGAGCCTTAGAAACGTTAAGCAGATGAGGGAAGCCATTCAGGCGATCCGCGATCTCACCGATGCGATTCGAAGCCTGTACGGCATGCTTCCGCCGGATGCGGAGCGGGAGCTGGAGGTGCAGCTGAAAAAGCTGGAGATGGAAGAGAAAAAGCTTTCCCAGAACGTAAAAGGCGAAAGAAACGATACGGGCGTTGTGATTCTTCCCGCGCCGGAGGATGCAGATGGCGGCTAATGTGATATGGGAGCCGCAGGAGAAGCAGGCGCAGTTTTTGAAAAGGCGAGAATACGAATGCCTGTATGGCGGCGCAGCGGGCGGGGGAAAGAGCGAGGCCAGTGTGATGCTGCCGATGTACTGGGTGCATATACCGCATTTTCGCGCGCTGATTCTAAGAAAAACCTATCCGCAGCTTACGGAATTGATCGACAAATCGCGCATGTACTATCCGCGTTTGTTTCCGGAGGCGAAATACAATTCCACCATGCACAGGTGGATGTTTCCCTCCGGCGCTACGGTGGCGTTCGGCAGCATGCACAATGCGTCGGATGTGGAGAGCTATCGCGGACGGCAGTTTGATTTGATCATATTTGACGAGCTTACCCACTTTACCTGGGCGGAGTATTCGTTCATGTTTTCGAGAAACCGTCCGTCGGGGCCGGGTACGTTTGTCGGCATCCGGGCGACCACAAACCCGGGCGGGATCGGGCACGGCTGGGTGAAGGAGCGGTTTATCACCTGCGCGCCGCCGATGACGCCGGTCAGGGAAGAGTTTTCGATCCGAACGCCGGAGGGGAGAGAGGAGAAGCGGACGCGCTCGCGCATTTTCATACCGGCGACGGTGTTTGATAATAATAAGCTTCTTGAAAACGACAGGGATTATCTTGCCAATCTTTCTATGCTCCCCTCGGCGCAGAAAAACGCGCAGCTGTACGGAAGCTGGGATTCTTTCGACGGACAGGTGTTTTCGGAATGGGTAAATGACCCGAACCACTATGAAGACCGCGTTTATACGCATGTGATTGCGCCGTTTCGGATTCCGAAATCGTGGCGGATATGGCGGGGGTTCGACTTTGGCTATGCAAGACCATATTCAGTGGGCTGGTATGCGGCGGATGAGGACGGCAGGCTTTTCAGGATTGCGGAATTGTACGGCACAAACGGCGTGCCCAACGAAGGAACGCGCGAATCGCCCGATAGGATTGCGGCAAATATTGCGCTTATAGAAAGGGAAAACGAGTATCTTCGGGGACGGGAAATTACGGGCGTTGCGGATCCGTCGATATTTGACGAGTCCCGGGGCGAATCCGTCGCTGTGATGATGGCGCGGCACCCGAATTACATTTATTTCCACCCGGGTGATAATACGCGCCTTCCGGGAAAGATGCAGTACCACTACAGATTTAAATTCCGCGAAGACGGGCGGCCGATGCTGCAGGTATTCTCCACCTGCCGCCACTTTATCAGAACCATCCCCGCGCTTACGTACGATACGAAAATGGTGGAGGACATCAATTCCGCGCAGGAGGATCATATCTATGACGAATGCCGATATGTTCTTATGGAAAATCCGATTTCACCTGCGAAACAGAGCGAAATGCATATGAATCTCGATGATCCGCTCGACTTAATGGACCGGAAAGCGCGTTTCTATCGCGTATAATAAAGAATAAGGGGGACGGCATGGAAGAAATTCTGTTTGAACCGGTAATTACTGTGGAGGATGTTCGAAAAGCGGAGGAAGTGCTGATTGAATACAGAAGCGAAAAGGCGGAGCTTGATAACAGGCTCATTGCCAACGAAAAATGGTACAGGCTCAGGCATTGGGAAGAAATGCGCCAGGGGAAAAAGCAGTCGGATCCGGAGCCTGCGAGCGCATGGCTCTTAAACTGCATCGCCAATAAGCACGCAGACGCCATGGATAATTTTCCGAAGCCCTACGTGCTTCCGAGGGAGGAAAGCGATACCGAGGACGCGCAGATGCTGAGCGACATTCTTCCCGTGATACTCGAGCAGAACGAATACGAGCAGGTGTATTCGGATGTATGGTGGTCGAAGCTTAAGGGCGGAACCGGCGTTACGGGCGTATTTTGGAACAGCTCAAAGCACGGCGGCCTGGGGGATGTGGATATACGAAAGATTGATCTTATGAATCTGTATTGGGAGCCGGGCATTACGGATATTCAATCGAGCCGGAATGTGTTTTATGTAAAGAGCGTTGAAAACGATGTGCTTACGGATATCTGGCCGTTTCTAAACGGGAAGCTTACGGGCGGAAGACTCGCGGACGCGGAATATGAAGCGGGCAGGAAAAGTACAGAGAAGAGCGTGGTGGTGGACTGGTATTATAAAAAGCGGATAAACGGATGTGAACGTGTGCATTTTGTGAAGTTTGTCTGCGGACAATTGCTGTATGCGTCGGAAAACGATCCCAAGTACCGTTTGCGGGGATATTACGATCACGGACAGTATCCCTTTGTGTTTGATGTGCAGTTTGTTGAGGCGGATTCTCCGGCGGGGTTTGGGTATATAGATGTTTGCAAGCAGCCGCAGATGTATATCGACAGATTGAATCAGGTGATACTGAAAAGCGCCATGCTGTCCGCGAGTCCGCGTTTTTTCATACGTTCAGACGGCGCAATCAACGAGCAGGAATACGCCGATTGGTCGCGCGATTTCGTGCATTATCAGGGCGGCTCTTCTCCGCAGGACAGCATCAAGCAGATCGACGTGAGGGGCGTGGACGGGTCGCTTCTTTCAATTCTGAAGGGGAAGATCGACGAGCTTAAGGAGACCAGCGGCAACCGCGATTTTTCGCAGGGCGCGTCAAGCGCGGGCGTGACGGCGGCAAGCGCTATTATGGCGCTTCAAGACGCGGGCGGAAAGCTGGCGAGGGATATGCTCAAAAGCAGCTATCGGGCGTTTACACGCATGTGCAATCTTATAATCGAGCTCATACGGCAGTTTTATGATGAACCGAGATGCTTCAGAATCACCGGCGATGGAAATGCAAGGCGGTTTGTACGCTTTTCAAACGCACGCATCCGCATGCACGCGCAGGGGGAATTCGGCGTCGATATGGGACTGAGAGCGCCGGTATTTGATATCAGGGTGCGTGCGCAGCGCTCGCAGCCGATGCTTCTGCTTAAGAAAAACGAACTTGCAAAGGAATTTTATCAGCTGGGATTTTTCAGACCCGAAAACGCGCAGCAGGCGCTTATATGTATGGAAATGATGGAATTTGAGGGGAAGGAGGAAATGAAGGAGCAGATATCAAAAATAGCCCGGGAGCATCAGGAAAGTATCGGAATGCAGGAGAGCATGATGAAGATGGCGAGAATTCTGGACGCACAGAACGGAACGGATATCGCAAACGGCTTACAGGCGGCATTTGAAATTGGGTAGATGAGTTGGAAAACGAAGGGATTTTAAAGCCTGTTTGTTTCACTGAAAAATGGAAGCGGACGCCGATTGAAGGCGTCCGCTGTGCGTATCAGTAATTAAGAACCGTTTCCATTACGATCCGTTCCCATTTTTCCAGGTTTTCCGGCTTATAGCATACGCTGCTGATATCCTTTAATGTGAATTCCACCGGGGTTTCGTTTTCTCTGCACGCGTCAAGCGTTTCGAGGATATCCTTTCTCAGGGCATCTTCGTTGATCTCTAAAACGCCTACGGCTGCCGGGTTGGGTTTTCTGGCCATTACATAATCCCTGCCCATGCGCTCGGCGGCTTTTCTTACGTCCGCCCACGGGGTTATGGAGATTTTTCTGAGGTTTTTAAACTGCTTCAGTATCTCTATTTTATCGTGCAGCGGCTCGCAGCAGCCGTAGTAAAGAAGTCCGAAATTGTCAAAATATTCTTTTACGTACCGGATTTCAAATTCGTCATGCATGCGCGGGGATACGCTTGCGAAAACCTGCGCCATGCCGCGCGCCCACATGTTCTTGGGAAGCGTTTTTCCGTTCTCTTTTTTCCCCGGAAGCTCGTCGGTGAGCGAGGCGGTGCAGTGAAGAAGCGGAAGATAATCATCCAGCAGCTCCAATTCGATTTCTTTTTCGAGGAGCTGCTTTTTGATATCCATGATCCTTTTCATTGTTTCGTGAAGAAGCTCGGGTTCATCGTAAAGATCCATGTATATCGCCTCTACGCCGCGCCAGAACGAAAGATCGTCCCAAGGGCATAAAAATCCTGCATGGTTCAAGCCCACGGTCTTTACGGGCAGAAGATCGCCGAAGATATCGGTAAGCATTTCCTTTTCCGCGTTTGTCTTATCGTCGTCTGCATAAATTTCGGGAACATGCAGCTTTTCAAGCGCATCAAACGATGATAATTGATCCTGAAGGCTTCTGGATATGATATTATTGCCCTTATCCGCCATGCGAACCTCGCCGATGGGCGCGGAAATGCCGATATCGCCGATGGTAATCGAACGGGGGAGCGCATAAAACGGCTCAACAAGCATATCGCAGGGGCAGTGATCGTATTTCCAGAGCGTCTTTCTAAAAACGTCTTCCACTCTTCGGAGAAACGCGTTTTCGCATTTCAGCGTAAGCTCCCCGCTGCCGTTCAACTGATTCCACGGAAGCTCGTCCATCAGCACTACGGGGCGAATCATTCGCTTGCTGTTTACGGCTCTGTGCAATTCCCGCTTTTCTGCTTGAATCGGCATTTCGGAAATTTCTCGGATTCTCGCTGCAAGCGTACGTAGGATTTCGCGGTCCATGAAAACGGCTCCCTTCAAATTCTATTGTAAAAGTATGGTTTGTATCGATTATATTTCTTTTTTAGCGGTATGTCAATTCCTGCCCTGAAAGTGTACGGATACCTGCGCGCGCATCCGTTCAACAAAAACATCTTCCACATATTACCTTTCCCGGTTGTAAACGGCGGTAAAATATGGTACAATGCCTGAGAAAATCCACCGTATTGCATGGAAAGCTTATCAGGCGGCGAAGCCGTCTGCTTTTTGGAAAGGGGCAGGTATCATGTATAAGCGCATCATTCTTAAGCTCAGCGGCGAAACGCTCTCCCCCGTAAGCGGCAAGGGAACATTTGATCCCGAGCGCGTGGACAAGGTGGCGGATATGATCCTCCGGCTTTCTAAGACCGGCGTTCAGGTCGGCGTGGTCATGGGCGGCGGCAACATCTGGCGCGGAAGGTTTACGAATGAAATGAACGGCGCAAATGCCGATCAGATGGGCATGCTTGCAACCGTTATCAACGCTCTTTGCGTGTCTGACGCAATTGTCCGCATGGGCGGAAAGGCGCAGGTGTTTACCGCGCAGGAAATGAATCGGTTTGCCCGCCTTTACACCAGGGACGCCGTACTTGCCGCGATGAACGACGGCTGCGTGGCGCTTTTGGCCGGCGGCACCGGAAATCCCTATTTCACTACGGATACCTGCGCGGCCTTAAGAGCGGCGGAACTCGACGCGGACGCAGTGTTCAAGGGAACTACAGTAGACGGCGTATACGATAAGGATCCGAGAACAAACCCCGACGCGAAGCTTCTTACAGAAGTCACCTATCAGGAAGCAGTGGAGAAGCGCCTGAAGGTAATGGATACCTCGGCTTTCCTCCTTTGCCAGGAGCAGAAAATTCCCGAAATTCGCGTGTTCAATATGGACGACCTTGAAAACATCATCAAGGCTGCCATGGGCGAGGATATCGGAACGAGAGTGCATGCGTGATTTGTAAATATATGAATGGCGGCTGTTTCGTGAAGCCGGGCCGCCAATGAAAGAAAGATCCGGGAGATGTGCAGAATTGAGCGTTCTGTGCATCTCCCGGATTGATTTTTGGTTCGGATTAAGGGGGGCGGCGCTTTTTTGAAGTCGACGGCGTTTCTGCGGTCGGGGAGACGCGCGTCTATAAATCGCCGCCTGTTTTTGACAGCGGACAGCCGGGATCGGCTTCGTTCAGGCGGCCGTATGCGGCGAGAGTTTGACATTTTGCGCCTCCGCGGCACAGGTGATTGTATATGCAGCCGTAGCACGATTCGGGAACGGCCGATTCTCTGAGGGATAGAAAAAGCGGGTGATGGCAGTAAATCTCCTCCAGAGAAGACGAAAACACATCCCCGCATACGGTCCCCATCCTGCGGCAGGGCATAATGTTTCCGAACTCGTCTACGGTGATCAGCTGATTTCCGGCAGAGCATGTGTAGATGGGGTCGGTACAGCCCAAAAACTGAATTGCCCTGTTTCGGGCGACGAATGTTTTTGGAAACAGCCTTTGCGTAAGCCGGGTTCCGACGGCTTTCTTAAGCATTGAAAGATACTCGGGCATATATTCGCGGGTGATCGCCAGCTCCTTCATATCTGCACCGTTTCCGATAGGAACCAGGCGGTCGGACCAGAGCAGGCTTATGCCGCGCAGCCTGCACGCCCATGCGGCGGATGGGAGGGCTTTTATGTTTTTCCTGTTTGCCGTGAAGCTGATATAGGTTTTGATTCCGCGCTTTTCAAGGAGGGCTGCGGTCTTCAGCGTGCGGCGGTAATCGCCCTTTGCGCGCAGTTCATCGTGAAGCGCCCGGTTTCCGTCCAGACTCAGCTGCACAAAGGACACGCCCGCTTTTTTCAGCAAGCCTATCATATCTTCCGTTATAAAGCTTCCGTTTGTAAGCACGCCGAAGCCTAAGACGCTTTTGTTTTTTTCAAAGTATTCGAGAAGAAGCGGCATGTCCTCACGCATAAACGGCTCGCCGCCGGTGATATTCACATGTCCCCATTCGGCGGAATTTGTTTCTGATGCGCGGCGCTTTATCAGAGCCTTGAACTGTTCAAGCGTACCGATAACATCGTCAAAAGAAAGCGGCTGTACGCCGCCGTCTGTCCTATAGCAATGCTTGCACTGAAGATTGCATCTTCCTGTAATATGAAACTGTAATACCAGCCAATCTGCATTTGCCATAAGTTCTGTTTCCTTCTCGTTTAAGAAGATTTGTCATCGCCGGAATTGATTATTTTCAGGTATTCCGCCGTTATGATACCGGACGGCAGCGCGACGATTGCCAGACCGAAAAAAGCGGAAATCATTGCAACGGTGCGCCCGATATCGGAAACCGGATAGATATCACCGTATCCGACGGTCGTTAAAGAAATGGTAGCCCAATAGAGTGCTTCATAGAAATTGGCGAAGGAATCCGGCTCGACATTGAATATGATGAGCGCCGAAATAACAATATACCCTCCGGCCAGACTTGCTACTGCCGTCAGCGGCTTTTTGGAGCGCTTCAATATATCGATGATCATGCGCATGTTTTTTGAATACCGGAAGATGCGGATGATTCTGAAAGCCTTCATCGTCTGCGCAATCGACAGCGATTGAGGCAGATCCAGACAGGAAAACACGAGCGCCAATACGGACAATAGATCGATAATGGATATCAAGCGCAGCGGATAGATAAGAAAAGCGCGTTTTCCGCAGGCGTCCATTCTGTAATCGGCGCTGATCCAGCGAAGCAGGTAGTCGACGGAGAATACACAAAGGCATATGCCGTCCAGAGTTCGGAAAATCGGCTGGGGCTCCTTGTATGCCAACGGCAGCAGACTCAGCGCGATGAAAGCGATCATTACCCATTTATACAGGCGGCTTACACGATCATACTCATAGCAATGAACGATTTCATAGATTCGCTTTCTCATGGCATTCTCCCTGCGTCAGCCGATATTATTGTTGCTGCTATTATTGTTATTATTGCCTGAGCCGCCGCAGGATGCGCAGCCGCAGCTCAAAGAAGAATCGTTCTGCTGATTTGATTCGGGTGCATATCTTTTGGGGATTGCCGTCAGGCGGTCGGATATTTTTCGGAATTCTCATTTCTGATGTTTGAAATGAACGGTGTAAGCGGCTCGCCGGCTGCCGATGCGCACGCTTCCCGAAAGGCGCAGGGCGCATTATTCGTTCAAATCATCATCGTGCATGTCAAAGTACATAAACTCGATGTTCTGAAACGGCAGATTCAGCGCGTTTATGTGATAGAAACCGTTATTCTTCTGCTTCCAGTAATGGTAATCGCGAAGCGCGCCGGTTGTGACAAACAGGTTGTTGGGCGAAACCTTGGATATGCTGTTTGCATACAGCCGGATCAGCGGCGCCATATCGACTCTGTAAAAGCCTTCGCGATCCGTAGAATCCATATCAAGCGCGTATTTGTAAATCTGATGAGTCATGACATGCGCCTGTTTTTCGCGCTGCTCGTCTCCGTATACAACCGTATCTCCGGAAAGCAGCTGGATATAGAGCGTGTTGTATACGGGATAATCCGCCAGTGCGTCCATGATTTCCTTTTTGATGTACAGCGTAAGCGCGGTATCGGGGTTTATGTAGATAATATCGCGTTTGTCCTTAAGAATCTGAGATTCCAGAGGATAATCGACCCCGTTTACCGATAATACGAAGGCTGTCTTGTCATAGACCATCTGAAGCTTTTTATCGCGGCGGATGAGATCCTTAAGCGAATTCTCCGGGATAATTTCCTGCCGGTAGTCGTTTGCGATCTCCGGATGGTTTTTTTTAAGATACCAATAGGTGAAATTCGGTTTGATTTCTTCGTAGGTTCCGTTCTTATAGAGCTTTTTCTGAAGAAGGCAGGTATACGATTTTCCGGATTTATATACGCTTTTCACAAAAGGACAGCCGGTTTTGCACAGGTGCAGATATTCGCATTTTCCGCATTCCTCGGGAAAGCCGACGGCGTTATGCTGTATGAATATCTTCGTTTTTGCATTTGCGAGGATGGTTTCAACGGTATCCTCGTAAATGTTGCCGTAGAAAAACTCCGGGTGTCCCTGCCCGCGCACGCAGGAATATATATCGCCGTTTCGCTCCAGCAGGAAAAACTTTTCGCCGCAGTTGTCGCAGTTTGTGCAATAGGCGGGCGTGAATTCCGCAAACCAGCTCTCGTTCAATCCCTTTTCAAGATCGCTTCCTTCGTATGCCTCGTGCATGCGCTCGTACAGTTTTTCCTGATCCGTTTCGGATAAGGGCGTAAGCTGTACTTCGTAATCGACTTCGTTTCCGTAGGCAAAGCCTATCATGAAATTGAACGCGTTCATATCAAGACAGGTGTGATCGGCCAGGAAGCGGATGTCATGAACAATCTCATCCAAATGGTCGAAGTGCTCTTTAAAAATGGTCGCGGAGACCTTTTTTTTGTTCGGAAGCGCACGCAGCAGCTCGATGTTTTTCATGATCGTATCGAGCGTGCCCTTTCCGCCCTTGGTCACGCGGTATTTTTCGTGCAGAGACAGCGGAAGATCGAGACTTCCGCTGATGCTTACGTCAAATTCCTTGATCGCGTCCAAATGCTTGTCGATCTGATACAAATTGGTTTTGATGTGCGGCGTACCCACCTTGAAGCCGTTTTCCTGAAGCAGGCTGCGGTTCAATTCGTAATATTTGGAAATGTATGCCACGAGGGATCTGAACGCATCCGGCGATAGGGTGGTCACTTCACCGCCGTGCAGCGATATATTAAAGGGGATCACGTGCGCGGAACGAAACTTTTCTACCGCATACTCAAGCGTTTCAAGATATCCCTTTGTGCATGCATTCTCCCCGGTCATATCGCCCAGATAGCAATACCTGCATTTCAGATTGCAGTTCATGGTGGGAACGTAAAGCAAATGGATAAACTGGCTCATGAAGTCGATCCCCTGTCTGTCAGCGGTAGCTGATTTTTGTAGGACTGTTCTTAAACGCACGCTCGTCGACGGATACATTTCTCGGGAGGCTGATGCTTTTAAGGCTTTTGCATTCTCTGAATGCGGAGCTGCCGATTTCGCGCAGGGAATCGGGCGCAGCCACGTTTGACAGCGCATTGCAGCCTCTGAATGCGTGCGCGGCTATGCGCCAAACACCTGCCGGTATGCTGATCGACCGGAGCCTTATGCAGTTCTCAAATGTATTCGCCCGGATTTCCGTAATGCCTGAGGGGAGTACGATATGGGTAAGGGATGCGCAGTTCTGAAATGCATAGGCGTGGATTTCGGTAATTCCGTCGTGGAGAGATACGTTTTCAAGGGAAGCGCAGTCCTGAAATGCGTTTCCGCGGACGACCGTAACGGTAGTCGGAATGGCGATGGACTTTAGAGACGCGCATTTCATGAATACTTCGCCCTCTAACGTATGAATTCCCTCTGAAAGCGTAACCTTGTTAAGGTTTTTGCACTCGGCAAACGCGCCGCCCCGGATTACAGATACGCTGCCGGGAACGTAGAGCTCTGTCAGCTGACTCAAACCGCGAAGCGCGTTTTTCTCAATGCCGACGACGGGAACGCCGCCGACGTTTTCGGGAATGGAGAGAGTGAGATTCTTGGGCAGGTCTTTTTCATAACCGACCAGCCATAGCTCCCCGCCGATTTTTGAATACTTTATGCCTTCAAAAACGGTGACGTCGGTATATGCTTTTTGATCCGCGCCTTCGTTTCCGCCGGATGTCGAGCAGGCGCAGAACAATACGATCATCGTGATACAGATCAGAAGGTACAAGCTTTTCTTCAGCATCCGACCACCTCATCAATAATTGCATCGATGGTCATATCCGGATGTTCCATTGCGTATATCACAAGCGAATTCATCGCGATTGTCGACTTCGAATTTTTGGTTACAGTCTTTATGAACATAATGCATCCAACAATCAGCAGCATTGTTCCGAAAACCCCCAGAAATGTTTCGCCTGATATCATAAGCAACAGGCCGCCGATGATGAATATCAGAGCAAACACCAATTTAGACATGCCTGATGAGCCGCTGCTATTCGTTTTTGCCAAATACTGCGCCTTTACTCTCAAATTTTCCGGCTGAAAGCCTTTTTCATATAATTGCTTTTCAAAAGCTTCCTTCATTAAAGCGGCTGCCTGATAGCGAGTGTCGTAATTGTGGACAGAATCATCATAACTCATATTCATTTCCTCCTATATTTTGAGCGTCGGCTGTTGCTGCTGTTATTGCCGCAGGCAGACGGAAAGCCATCCGTATCTTCGCCGCTAATGCCTAAGATACATCCGTTCAGGACATTGCATGCGCAGAGCGCGCATGCCTGCCGGCAGGTGCACGGCTTTATATTCATTGGGGCAGACTCTTTTGACATAAGTTTATTATGATTCGGCGCCGGAAACTGCGTATTCAGTGAACGACCAGCGTTTTTATGATATCGTCGACATCCATATCGGGATGGGAGACGGCATAATTCACCAGAAGGCGGATGGGTCTCATTCTGACTGCATGAACAATCAGCATGATGATCGCGGTGATCAGCGATATAGGAAAGCCAAAGAGAAAGAACGCTGTGCCTATGCCGGTGACGAACGGATCATCCATGCAAAGGAACACAACTCCGATGATCAGTATAATCAGGAAGAGCGCAAGAAAAATCCAGCTAAAGGCACTGAACTTTTTACGATACTTTTTGCTCGCCAAAATCAGCTTTATTCTCGAACGGTCCGGAAACATCGCTTGATGACGTTCCATGAGCATATTTTTGATATAGCTTTTTCCAACAAGTTCAAAACGAAGATCTTTCGTTGTATAGGACGGCTCGTTTGCGCCAATATCGCTCATTATATGAGTTGCCTCGCTTTCAATGATCGGTAGGATAAACGGCTTCTTGCCGGTGCTCCGAATCGCCATGCCGAATGCTGTTTCCTGCGTATTTTAAGCGTCAGCCGTTGTTGTTATTGTTGTTGTTATTATTTTTGTTATTATTTCTGGAGCCGCCGCAGGAAGTGCATCCCGACCCGCTCACATCCTGATTCCACGGATTGGATGACGCCATTCCGCGAACTTCCACAGCGTTGGTTGAAAGCAGTATCAGATCGCAACTAATCCTGCGCTGGGATTCCTCAAATGTAAAAGCTGGGGTCTGGTTGCCTGTTTCATCCGACAGATATACATGCTGATTGATAACGCCTGCCGTATTTTTCGGATTTTTGAGCAGGTGTTTATATACGGTTTCCATATCCTTGTCGCTGATGCCTGTAATATAGCGGTTCAGCTGATTGCATGCAACCATTGCACATACCTGACGAAAGGTGCGCGGATTTATATTCATATGGGTATGCCTCCTTTAAAGAAATGGATTTGTAAGACTAAGCGGCGTATTCGGCGAACGACCGGCTTTTGTATAAGATCATCCATATCCGTATCGGGATTGGAAGCGGCATAAAGACCTGGCGGTGAAGGGGGTATTTTTATCGGGTTCAAAGACGTTGCCCGAAAGCGCTCTTTAAGCGCGGATTCAATGCGTATCTTTGCAAGCATGTGAAGAAACGAACTATTATCCGGGAATTCCGTTCGATCGCCGGTATAATGCTCATATTGGAAGTCGTATTGTTTTCGATCCTTTATACCCAATATTATACTATAGTCTACAGATGTTTTCAAGCAATACAAAAACGAATTCTGCGCAGAAAAAACCGTGAACGATTATATTCTCAAAATTTTTCCGCCCGGAATCTCGATGGGGACTTCCTTGTCAACCTGAATCCATACGCTTTTTGCGTTCGGGTTTTCTACGAACGACTGATCCTCCGAGAAGCGCAGACGCTTGAAGGCTTCCATATCGTCCACAATTTCGATATTCGTGGCGTACCAGATATCGTCCTTGCCGCCCATGAGCTTTGAAAAGTTTTCGATGATCTCCCAATTATTGTCGTTGTCGAATTCGTAGCTGTGTCCCCATACGTACATAAGGTAGAGATACTGGGTTTTATAAAGAGACAAAAACTGCTCGCCGAGGGTGGCGATATTGTGCTTATGGTGGCAGGTGGGATTCCATTCGAGGAAGTTTTCGGGAATGGCGAAAGATCCCGTGGAATTCACGGTTCTTGAATAGCATATGCCCGCCATCGGCAGCATTTCAATGATTTCTCTGGAATAGGAGCCGTTGGGGTAGGAAAGCCCGCGCACGGGATAGTCCACGGCATTTTCAAGCGCGCGCCGGTCGGCGAGCACCTGATTCATGACGGAGGGCAGCGGACAGCGCGCGATGGTTGGATGCGTAAACGTATGGCAGGATACCTCGTGTCCCCGATATACATCTTTGTACTCTTCCAGGGGAATTCTGTCGCCGGAAAGGGATGCAAGGCCTGCGTTTACGTGGAATGTTCCGCGAAGGCCGTATTTGTTGAAAATTTCCGTAAGTTTTCTGTCGGCATTTCTGCCGTCGTCATAGCTCATGGTGAGCGCCTTGTGTTTTCCGCCCGGAAAGCAGTGGTAGATTACGCGCATGCCAAATACCTCCTGTCAGTCAGATTATATGGAAAGCATTACGATGGAGCCGATGGCCAGAACGATTCCTGTGAGCTTGGAAGGCGTCATTTTCTCCCGGAAGATAAAGTAAGCGTATATGGCGGAGATGGCGAGTATACCGCCGTTGTCGATGGTGTTCAGAACGGCGATATTCTTGACCAGCGTCATTACATATACGTACAGATTCAGCGCCGCAGCTGCGGAGAGACAGCATATGGCAAGATAAATTGAAGAAATGCGCGTCTGGCGGAACGATGAAAGCGTCTGGCCGCGCTTTTTTGATAATACTACGATAAAGCCTACGATGGCGGAGAGCATGTAGGTGATGATGACCATTTCGCTTCTTTGCGTATTCTGCATGGCGGTCTGCTGGGCGTAGATAAACGCGCCGTAAAGGCCGTTGGCAAGGAATACCATCGCGCAGTACAGGGGGAACAGGCTGCGCTTTTTGGCTTTCTTTTCGCTGTTTTGCGCCTTTCCGGCTTTCAGGCCGTCGGCGTTGATAAACAGGAACGACAGAAGCATCACTGCAATTCCCGCGTATTGGAGGAGCGTGAGGAAGCCGTCATAGAATACGACGAACTGGAAGAGCGATACCAGAATACCGCCGGAGAGCATGCTTAAATTGGCGACGGCATAGGAGCCGGTCGTTGTGGCTTTGATGAGCGCGTAATTGTATACGGTGAGCGCCAGCGCATTCAAAACGCCGTACATCACCGTTACGGGCGACGGCGAAAAACGGAAGCCGCCGATGGCAAATGAAATCAGAGAAATGGAAACCCCGTAGATTGCCGTATATACATAGGTGGAAACCGATGCTTCGCCCGGATACTTGTCGGAATACAGGCGCATAAAGAGGGTCTGGAAGGAATAGAGAATCAGCATTATTCCGACTAAAACAACCGTCAACATATCAATCGTTCCATTCACTGTTTTTTTAGTATATTATCACTTCCGACGTGCGTTTTCAAGTGCGATTTTGAGGGGAATATGTCATCTGATTGCCCGCGATGTGTAATATTTTCAAGAACCCGCTTTTCTAAACCCTTCGCATGTGGTATGATAGCAAAAATGATATACAATGGGTGAATTTGATGAAAGTTCGCAATATGACCGAGGGACGGCCGCTGCCTTTGATATTAAAGGTCGCGCTTCCTCTGATGGTGGGAAATATTTTTCAGCAGTTGTATACCGTGGTCGATGCGCGCATCGTCGGAAGCGTCGAGGGTACGGCGGCGCTTGCGGCGCTCGGCAACAGCGACTGGTTTAACTGGCTGTTTTTGGGCGTAATACAGGGCTTTGCGCAGGGCTTTACCATTCCTATGGCGCAGTCCTTCGGTGCAGAACGATATGATGATCTGAAAAAATACGTGGGGCATTCGATTACGCTGGCGCTGATTACAAGCGTGCTGCTTTCGTTGATCGCGCTTCTTTCGGTATCACCCGCAATGGATATACTGGAGGTTTCGCCCATCATCCGTCCCATGTCGACTAGGTATATTTCGATACTCTTCGCGGCGTTTCCCATCGTAATGGCGTATAACCTGATGGCGGGCATTCTGCGCTCGCTCGGCGACAGCAGGACGCCGCTCATCGCCATGGCCGTCGCCTCCGTTGTCAATATTGCGCTGGATATACTGTTTGTAGCGGTGTTTCATTGGGGCGTTCAGGGCGCTGCGGCTGCAACCGTCATTGCGCAGGCATGCTCGTCCATATATTGCTTTATTGCGCTTGCGTCCATCAGCATTGTCCGCCCGAGCAGGCAGGATCTGAAAATCAATATGAGAACCAGCCTGAAGCTGATCGGCCTGGGCGCGCCCATTGCGTTTCAGAATGCGATTATCGGCGTCGGCGGCATGGTTGTACAGCGCTCGGTGAACACGCTGCAGGCTTCCATCAACAAAGATTCCGTGGGCTTTGTCGCGGGCTATACCGCCACCAACAAGCTCTACGGCGTACTGGAAATCGCGGCTATATCATTTGGATACGCCACCAGCACCTTCTGCGGGCAGAATCTGGGCGCAAAAAAGATCTCCCGCATTAAAAAGGGGCTTCATGTATCCGCGCTTCTCGGAATTGTCACCGCGCTTGTGATTACCGCCTTTATGTTCATCTTTGGAAAAGGCATTGTTTCCGGCTTTTTGTCCGGAACGCCGGAGGAAATTGATTCGGCGCTCAAGGTGTCGCTGGAATTTCTGTATCTGATGAGCGGCTGCCTTCCGGTACTGTATATTTTGCACATTTACCGCTCCGCGCTTCAGGGCATGGGAAACACCGTCATGCCTATGCTCTCGGGCATCGCGGAATTTATCATGCGCACGCTGTCTGTAATACTTTTGCCGTATGTGATCGGATATCAGGGCGTGTTCTGGGCGGAAATTCTCGCATGGGCGGGAGCGGATCTGATACTGGTGCCAAGCTATTACCTGTTTATACGAAGGCTTTCGATAAATCCCGGATATCAGCACAGTCAAAAGGAGATGGAATCAGATGCTTAGCGAATTTGATCTTTCGGTTTTGGAAATTTTGTATGAGGATGCAAGAACGAGCCCCGAACAGATTGCCGTGATGACGGGGCGCGCGCAGGACGAAGTAAAAAGCGTGATCGCGCGTCTGGAGCGGGATCGGATTCTTTTGAAATACTCCGCGATGGTGAACTGGGACCGCGTGCGCGAGGATCGCGTGCAGGCGCTGATCGAGGTGCGCGTAACCCCGCAGAGAGACGAGGGCTTTGACGCCATCGCCGAAAAAATCTATCGGTTTGAGGAAGTAAAAAGCGCTTATCTGATGAGCGGCGCATACGACCTTCTTGTAATTGTGGAAGGAACGAATATCAAGCAGCTGGCGCTGTTTGTGGCGGAAAAGCTTTCGACCATTGAAAACGTGCTGTCTACGGCTACGCATTTCGTACTTAAAAAGTACAAGCAGGACGGCGTGATCATGGAAAAGGAAACGCAGGATGACAGATTGCAGGTGAGCCCGTGAATTACGATAAAATACTCTGTGAGCGCATCAAAAATGTGCCGCCCTCGGGGATCAGAAAGTTCTTCGATATCGTCAGCGAAATGAAGGATGTGATTTCCCTGGGCGTAGGCGAACCGGATTTTACTACGCCCTGGCGGTATTCCGACGCGGCGATTTACTCCCTGCGTTCCGGGCATACCCATTATACCTCCAACAGAGGTATGAAGGAGCTTACGCGCCTGATTTCGGAATACGAAGCGCGCTTTGGCGCAGTATATCATCCGGATCAGGAAATAATGGTAACGGTGGGTGCGAGCGAGGGCATCGATCTTGCGCTTCGTGCGCTCCTTGAGCCGGGCGACGAGGTGCTGGTTCCCGATCCCAGCTATGTATCGTATATGCCCTGCATTACCTTTGCGGGCGGTAAATGCGTGCCCGTTCCGACACGCGCCGAAAACGGCTTTAAGCTGACGGGTGAAATGATTTTGCCTCTGATCACCCCGCGCACCAAGGCGATCATTTTCCCGTATCCCAACAATCCCACCGGCGGAATCATGGGAAAAGAGGATATGGAGGAGCTGGCCTCCGTTTTAAGGGGTACCGATATTATCGTAATCGCCGATGAAATCTACGCAGAGCTTACGTATTCTCCCGTACGCCATCTCTCTTTCGCCGCGATTGACGGCATGAGGGAGAGAACCGTTACGCTGAACGGCTTTTCCAAGGCATTCGCAATGACCGGCTGGCGAATGGGCTATGCCTGCGCACCGAAGGAGATATTGGATGTAATGCTTCGCATTCATCAGTATGCCATCATGTGTGCGCCCACCGCCGGACAGTATGCGGCTGTGGAGGCGCTCAAAAGTGGCCTTGAAAGCGACTTTGCGGACGTTAAGAGGATGGTCGTCCAGTACGACCGCCGCCGCCGCGTGATCGTGGATGGCTTGAGAAAAGCGGGGCTTTCCACTCATGAGCCGCTGGGCGCGTTCTATGCCTTTCCCTGCATCAAAAATACCGGCATGACCGCGCAGGAATTCTGCGTGAAGCTGATTGAGGAAGAGCGCGTAGCCTGCGTTCCCGGCGACGCATTCGGCGAAACCGGCAGCGGCTATGTCCGTTGCTCCTACGCATCCAGCATGGATAATATCATAGAGGCGGTAAAGAGAATCGCTCGCTTTACCCAAAGACACGGCCTTAAGTAGAAAGCCGTTCGTTTTTTTCGATGACAGCAAAAAACACAGGCAGCCGCATCATCAATGACGGCTGCCTGTGTTTTTGCATAAAAAATATCCCGTGAGTGCCGTTCGCTTCTGCTTTTTCACCCGCCGCTCAGGCAGGGCGGAAACCTGCGGCCGCATACTGTCTTCCCCTGACAATGGGGGCCTGACATCCGCGAAACCGACCCGGAGTCCTTTTGTGAAGATGTGGGTAAAAGCAGAACCGTGGCGCACACCCCAGGATACAGTGCCTTTTGACAAAGCGAATTATATCAGGAATAAGGGCTGTGCGTCAATAGGTAAAAGTGCGCAAAAAAACGGGCGTGAAATTTTTAAGGCAAAACAGTTGACAAAATGAAAAATGCCGTATGCAGCGCATGGATACGCATGCATACGGCAAACGGCGCGAAGGTCAGCGGCTCAGTAAGTTGTAAATCATCCACTGGTTATTCACCTTGCGGAAGAAGAAGGTGTAGCCGATTGAATGCTCGGTCTGGTTTTTCCCGGAGTACGCGACAAAGAAATTCGCGCGGATGTCGGCGGCAAAGCAGTTGTCGCCCAGAGGGACGATTGAATTGATGGTGAAATCGCTGATTCTTGCGCTTCCCGCCTGTACGCTTCGCCAGTTGTCGTACTCGTCGATGATGTCATAGGCGGCGGAGGGCTTCTCAACATACTTAAGAACCTGATTGAGCTTTCTTAAGCCTACGAGAAAATTGGCGATGGTGTCCGTAGCCTGAAGGATGCGTTCGTCCGTATCCGGGAAAAGCTCGGGGCTCGAGATGAGCTGATAGGTGTATTTGCCGCTTTCCGTTTCGACAAGCGTATATTCGCGTCCGTCTTCAGCATATGCTTTGATTTCGGGCGCTTGATAGAAATACGTGTATCTGTATTCCACTTCGCTGAAATCGACCGGGTTTACTGCGTCCTCGGGAACATAGGCGGCGTAATCATGGGAAAGGCCGGCGGCAACGATGTGGGAGGAATCAAGCGTCTCGGCGTCTGCCGTTACTTTTGCTGATGCGGGGACGCGGATGGTTACGGATGCGGCGTTTAAGCAGTCAAAGGATACTACGGTTAATTCCCAGGAAGCGCCGTCGTCTTTCCCGCTTTCGGCAATCTGAACGGTTGCCAGAGGCGTATCGTCCGCGCGGTACTGATACATGAGGGAAGAATCCTCCGACAAAGCCAGCTGAACGAGCGTGACGCGCTTTTTAAGCGCAAATGCTTTTAATTCGTTTTCCAGCGCGGACGCGCTGTCGCGGGGGAAATCCTCCTCGTTTGCGCCGGCAATCAAGGATGAAAAGTCGTCTGCGGACAATTGAATCAATACATCCGACGCCAGGTGGGCAGGCTTTACGGAGGCGGTAATCTTCGAAACCTCCCACTGATCGTAATTGGAAGCATTTGTCTTTTCGGCCTTTGCAAGCTCGATCAGGGCGATCTTTTCGCCGTCCGCCATCAGGTCGAAATCGATCCTGTCGGGATTGGTCTGAACCTTTTCGTGCCATGTGAGTTCTTTTTCCGTAATGCGGTTTACGATGTAGGTTTCTTCCGTTACGGGATTTTCGCCGCCCAGAAGCACATCGTCCGGCAGCATGGCGAGCGCTTTTTCATCGCCGTTTTTCAAAAGCTCCGCAAATTCTGCGATTCGCTTTTCGGGCTGCGAGGCTTCGTATTCCGAAAGGCGGCTTTCCGCGTGCAGAAGGAATAAAACACCTGCCAGAATCAGTATGAATGTTATGGTTCCGCGAAAAGCGCGATAGGATTTTTCTCTTTGAAAGTACCGGGCGTAGGTGATCGGTTTACGGCTCACTGTTGGTCGCCTCCCTTCGAATCAGAAATGCGGTGGGAATAGAGCGGCAGGAGTTGAGCGTTGTGGTATGGCTGAGTCTTTCGCCCTCGTAGAGAAGCGTGGAGGATGTGCCGCCGTCCATATTACAGGCGTTTACCGCGCCGTACCTGACCATAACCTCAATCAGATCCGAATAGGTTGCGCCCATGCTGTTGGGATGTCTTCCGTCGATGACGAGCATCAGAACCGCGCCGTCCGCACGCTGTCCGATGGCGGTTCGGGGATTGAGACCCGTGGTGTTTACGGGCGTTTCGGCGGGTTCTCCGTTTACCACCAGCGCCGGACCCCAGCCTGCGCCGTCGCGAAGTCCAAGCTTTTCCACGTCCTCCTTTGTGAACTTGCCCACGTGAAGAATATGGTTTTCATCAAAAGCGGCGATGGTGTGACTGGAGGTGGAGCGGAGGAGCTTGCCTTCGGATATGACCATGCCGATCGGGCTTCCGCCGTTGCCCATGCCGTTTTCATCCTTGAAGCCGCTGGCGTTGATGCCGCCGACGGCATCGTATTTCGCGGCAAGATCGTCAATGCGCTTGCCGCCGCCGTTAAAGTATTCATTGGTAACGCCCAGGAATACGCGGGAAGGATCGCTTACGATCATCATATAGCCTTTGTAGGTGGCGCCGATAACCGTCTCGATTTTGATAGGCTCCGGAATGCTTTGCTCGGCGGAAGCCTCTTCGGGACTCTTATTATCGGAAGGATTGTATTTTACGATCTGAATCAATGATGTATCCGTTTTCTCCTCCGGCTCAATCAGGCGCGAACTGTCGATGATGCGGTTTACCGTATCCTCCGACATAAACAGATGCGGCACAAATTTGAGCGCGCTCGTTTCCGTCAGCGTCATGGTGAGCATGCGGCTGATGGTCGGGCTGGGGCCGATAAACATTCTGTGAAGAAGAATAACGAGGATAATCACAAGAATGGAGGAAATTCTGAAAAGCAGCGAAAAAAAGAAGGTGAACCTTCTGAGACGCCATGCGCGGCGCAATTTTTTTTGTTCGGCGATGCGCTCGTATTTATTCCCTTGCGAACCCATATGGAGATAACGCCTCCTGTATGCTTTTGTAGAGTATTACGGAGATTATACCATAGATCCCGCTCAAATAGCATGTAGTTTATGAAAAATTACAGCGGAATCACTACGTAAAGTATACGTTTCACGCGCTTTGGGAATTATAACTGCAGGGAGGTTTTCAAATGTTTCATTATAAAGCAAACAGAGAAAAATTCATAAATGCGCTTGGGAAGGCGAAAAAGCTTAAGGTGCCCGTAAGTGTCGCCTTGCTCCTCGTCTGCGCTGCCGTTTCCGCCGTACTCATAAGGCAGGCGCTTACGGAAAGAGAGCCCGTAATAAGCGAAAGGGCGGAGGTCGGCATAGTACTCGAAAACGATATTTCCGATAATGCGCATCCTGAAGCGGAATACATTGAACTGCCCTCGGACGGCGTAATCGTAAAAGGCTTCTCATCCGATGCGCCGGTGTGGAACGGCGCGTATTCCCTGTATGAAACGCACGCGGGCGTGGATTTTGCGCTTGGCGACGGCTTTGTACGCGCATGCGCAAAGGGGAGAATAGAAAGCATAGAGACGGATGAAAGATACGGACTTACGGTGACGATTCTTCATGAAAACGGATGCAGAAGCGGATATGCATCGCTGTCGGAAGTTTCGATTGCACCCGGCAAAACCGTGAAGGCGGGGGAGATTATCGGGAAAATGGGTGTAAGCGCTGTGTGCGAAAGCGATATGGAAAGCCATCTGCATTTTTTCTACGAGATTAACGGTAAAAAAGCGCTGCCGCCGTTTGCAAGTAACGGGCAAACGTGATATAATTACCGCCGAATATACAAATGGGATGTGAATCAATTGGCAAGACTCTGGGCGCGCGTGATCAAGGATCATAGAATTGAAAGACAGGATACATATCCGTGCAGCTGGGGCGAAGAGGGCGAGGCGCTTACGGAAATGTGCAAGCAGTTTGACATACCGCGCCCGATATGGCTTCCGAAGCATGAAAGAGAATACGCCTCCTTCCGAAGGACTGCATTTCTGAAAGAGCATTTCATAGAGGAAGTGGAGTTTGACCGCCTTGAAATTGAGTTTCTGGACGATACGGGCAAAAAACGCAGAAGCACGGATCCCAGAAATCAATTTTAGATCATGACGAAATTATGCCGTTTTTTTCGCGAAATATATCGAAAAAGGCGCATTGCATAAGTTGCGGATGCGCTGGATTTGTGATAGAATACCTCGTTGATGAAATTTGGAGGAGAATGCATGGAAAACGATACGACCAGCTGGGTGAATCTGCCCAACTTCCTGACGATTGTGCGCATGCTTTTGATTCCTGTGTTCCTGATTGCCTACTATCAGCTGCCGGAAAAACGCTATGTTTCAATGCTCGTATTCGCGCTTGCAAGCTTTACCGATATGCTGGATGGGTATCTGGCGCGCAGATTGAATCAGATCACGTCGTTCGGCAAGCTTTGTGATCCGTTGGCTGACAAGCTGATGGTGCTTTCAATACTGTTTTGTCTGGCAAGCGACGGGCTGCTCGCGCCGAACAGATGGAAACCGCTCAATTGGATACTCCTGATTATAATGCTGATAAAGGAAGCGATCATGCTCGCGGGCTCTATGTATATGCTCAAGCGCGGCGTGGTTGTGCATTCGAATATCTGGGGAAAAGCCGCCACGTGCCTGTTTGTCGTGGGAATCGTGCTGGTGTTTCCGTGGCACAGCGCGGAGCTGGCTTCGGACATCGGCGAGGTCATGCTGATTATCGCCGTGTGCGTGTCGCTTGCGGCGCTGGTATTCTATATTCTGGACAGCGTTAAAAAATTGCGTTCGCTCAAAACCAATTGACGCTTAACAATCGAATGAGGTATAATGTACGTGTAAGTTTGAAACGATATGCCACTGACGAAGAGGAGTACGCTTTCAGACCCCTAAGAGAGGGCGGTTCGCCGGCTGAAAGGCTGCCCGGGATTTACTGAAAGCGGAAGGTCGCTTCCGAGGCCGCGGATGAAAATACAAGTAGTTTCGCGCGGGCGGGCCCGTTACAGCCTTAAAGATATAAATTTTGGTGGTACCGCGGAGCAATCCGCCCAATGCGGCGGCTTGCTCTTGTTTTTGGTTAAAGGAGGTGCTTGGCGGTGGAGTGGCTGAAGGATATCTTTTCAGGGTGGACGGGCCTCGGCGCCGCGGGCGTCATAGGCGTGATTTTGTTGTTTTCAGGCGCGATCGTTTCGCTTGCGCCCGGCAAAAAAACGCCGAAGAGAATCGTCGTCATGAAGTTTGCCGGTATGGGGCTTGTGCTTCTTGGACTGATCATCATTATTGCATTTGGAAAATATTAAAAGGTGGAGATAGAGAAAATGGAAAACATGAATACGTTTGAAATGGCAAAAGTGTATGCGCCCAAGGAAATGGAAGAGCGCATATATAAAATGTGGGAAGAAAGCGGCGCGTTCAAGCCCAAGATGGTTGAGGGCAAAAAGCCCTTCACGATCGTAATGCCGCCGCCCAATATTACCGGACAGCTTCACGTAGGCCACGCCCTCGACGAAATGCCGCAGGACGTTCTGATCCGCTATCATCGCATGAAGGGCGACCCGACGCTGTGGGTACCCGGCACGGATCATGCCGCCATCGCAACCGAGGTAAAGGTGGTAGACGCGCTCAAGGCGGAGGGGCTTACCAAGAAGGATCTGGGACGCGAAAAGTTTTTGGAACGCGTATGGGACTGGAAAAAGGTATACGGCGGAAGAATCGTATCTCAGCTTCGCAAGCTCGGCGTTTCCTGCGATTGGTCGCGCGAGCGCTTTACGATGGACGAAGGTCTTTCCAAAGCCGTCCGCGAGACGTTTGTAAACCTGTATGAAAAGAATCTGATCTATCAGGGCTGGCGCATGATCCACTGGTGCCCCTGCTGCAAGACCTCGATTTCCGATGCGGAGGTTGAGTATGAGGAGCAAAACGGTAATTTCTGGCACCTTTTGTACCCGGTAAAGGAGACCGGCGAAATGCTGGAGATCGCTACCACCCGCCCCGAAACCATGCTGGGCGATACCGCGGTTGCGATCAATCCCGAGGATGAAAGATATAAGCATCTGCACGGCTGCCATGTGGTTTTGCCCCTGATCGATAAGGAAATCCCGATTGTTCTGGACGAGCACGCCGACATGACCAAGGGTACCGGCGTCGTTAAGATCACGCCCGCCCACGATCCGAACGACTACGAAGTAGGAAAGCGCCACGACCTGCCCATGGTTCGCGTGTTCACCTATGACGGACATATGACCGGCGCTGAGGAAGCGAAGGAAAACGCCGAGCTCATCGCAAGCGGACGCGCGACTGCCGACGAGCCCGTGGTTCTTGACTGCGGAAAATACGCAGGCATGACCACGATGGAGGCCAGAAAGGCGATCGTAGCCGATCTTACCGAAATCGGACGCCTCAAGAAGGTGGAGCCGCTGACGCACGAAGTAGGCACCTGCTATCGCTGCCATCAGACCATCGAGCCCATGGTTTCGAAGCA
Organism: Clostridia bacterium; assembly: GCA_017396845.1. GTDB lineage: Bacteria > Bacillota > Clostridia > Christensenellales > Aristaeellaceae > SFHK01. The sequence goes on along the minus strand of JAFQKQ010000089.1, from coordinate 13,737 downwards.
GTGGTTCGTAAAGATGGCTCCGCTTGCCAAGCCTGCGGTGGAAGTTGTCAAAAACGGCGAGCTTCGCTTTATCCCCGACCGTTTTGAAAAGATTTACTTAAACTGGATGGAGAACACCCGCGACTGGTGCATCAGCCGTCAGCTCTGGTGGGGACACAGAATTCCCGCGTTCTACTGCGAGGACTGCGGAAAGGTGCATGTAACGCGCGAGGATATCACTGTTTGCCCGGACTGCGGAAAACCCGTATATCAGGATGAAGACGTGCTTGACACCTGGTTCTCCTCTGCGCTCTGGCCGTTCTCTACCCTCGGCTGGCCGGAAAAGACAGAAGACCTCGCATACTTCTATCCCAACAGCGTGCTCTCCTGCGGCTATGACATCATATTCTTCTGGCTTGCGAGAATGGTATTCTCCGGCCTTGAGCAGATGGGTACCTGCCCGTTTGAGGTTGCGCTCATGCACGGCCTTGTACGCGACGCGCAGGGCAAGAAGATGAGCAAGTCCTCCGGAAACGGCATCGATCCTCTGGAAGTGATCGACGAGTACGGCGCGGACGCATTGAGATTCTCGCTCGTTATCGGCGTTGCGCCCGGAAGCGACGTGCGCATGTCTCACGGGAAGATTGAGACCTACAGAAATTTCGCCAACAAGATCTGGAACGCCAGCCGCTTTGCGCTGATGAACATGCAGGGCTTTACGCCCAAGGGCGTGCCGTCCGCCGACAAGCTTGCGCTTTCGGATAAGTGGATTCTCAAGCGCTTCAATGATATCGTGCGCGAAATCACCCAGCATCTTGAATCCTACGATCTGGGCATGGCAGCCGCCAATCTGTACGACTTTATCTGGTCGTATTTCTGCGACTGGTACATCGAAATGGCGAAGCACGAACTCAACGGCGAAGATGAAAGCGCCAAGAACGCTGCGCAGGAGACGCTGAATTACGTATTGACCGGCATACTTAAGCTTCTGCATCCCTATATGCCGTTCATCACCGAAGAACTGTATTCGTATCTCCCCGGAAGCGAAGGCATGCTGATTACTTCCCAGTGGCCCGAAGCCAAGAGCGAATACGACTTTGACGAGGAAGCCAAGCAGATGGACGCTATTATGGAGGTCATCCGCGCCGCGCGCAACCTTCGCGCCGAGATGAAGGTGAGCGTTTCTAAGAAGGCCACCCTCATTCTGAAGCCTGCAAGCGAGCTTACGGAAGCATTCAAGAAGTCCGAAGGCTATTTCTTCCGCCTGGCTGCGGCAAGCGGTGTGGAATTCCTGAAGGCAGAGGATCCGAACCCCGAGAAGTCCGCCTCCGCCGTAACCAACGGCGCGAGTCTCTTTATCCCGCTGGGCGAACTGGTGGATGTGGATAAGGAAATTGCGAGACTGAATAAGGATCTCCAGAACGCTGAAAACGAAATCCGCCGCGGCGAAGGCAAGCTGGCCAACGAGGGCTTCCTTGCAAAGGCGCCCGCGAGCCTGATTGAGACGGAAAAGGGCAAGCTCGAGAAGAGCCGCCAGCTTGCGGACTCGATCAGAGCGCGCATTGAGGAGCTTAAAGAGCTTAAGTAATTCGCAAAAATCATGGGGCTGCCGGATAGATTTACGGCAGCCCTGCGTCTATGATGCGCATCGGGAGAGATGCGCATATTTCGGGAGGCAGGAATGACAGAAAACGGGCTTTCATTGGGGCTTCGGGCGCGCGTTGCGCTGGAAGCGAACGGATTTCATTTCACGCATTCAATCGGGCAGAATTTCATTTTGGACGAGGATGTTATAGGCGATATCGTGTCCCTCGCGGGCGTTTGTGAGGGGGATAACATCCTTGAAATCGGTCCGGGCTCCGGTATGATGACGGCGATGATGGCGGACAGAGGCGCAAAGGTGCTGGCAATTGAGCTTGACAGAGCGCTTGAAAATGTGCTTCGGGACGTGATTGGGGATAGAAATGTAAAAATCGTCTTTCAGGACGCAATGAAGGCGGATATTACGCTGCTTGCAGGCGAGTATTTCGGTACGGATGCGCCCTATAAAATCGTAGCCAATCTTCCTTACTATATTACCGCCGATTTTCTGATGCGCGCGGTTACGCTTCAAAGAAAGCCCGAAAGCATCACCGTGATGGTTCAGAAGGAAGCTGCCGAGCGCGTAATGAGCAGCCCCGGCGACAAAAACTGGAGCGCTCTGAGCGCAACGCTCAAATATTTCTCCGAGGCCGAATTTCTTATGGAAGCCCCAAGAACGCTGTTCACCCCGCCCCCGCACGTAGACAGCGCCCTCATCCGGCTGAATATGAGAAAGCAGCGCCCGCTTGAAGGAGAAAACGAAACCCGTTTTCTTCGCTTCATCCAAGCGGCATTCAGAATGCGCAGAAAAACCCTCGCCAACAATCTTTCAAGCGATATGGCGATTCCGAGAGAAAAAGCCGTTTCGGCAATAGAAGGCGCAGGCTTTGACGCGAGAATCCGCGGAGAAGCGCTGGAGATTGAGGAATTGGTCGGTATATTTGAAAATCTGGTACAGGAATAAAAAAGAGAAAAGCACAGTTGCCGAATTCGGAATTCTGCAGCTGTGCTTTTTTGATTAGGCTTTTCTGAACGATTGGATCATGCTCTGATAATCGCGTCTTGTGTCGGGGAAGAGGATGCCTGCGTGCATGAGGGCGGCGCCGGAGTAGGTTTTGCCGGTTTGCTCGTTTATGTATTGTGAGTTTTCATCGAGGGATTTCAGGAAGATTTTCTTCATGCAGGGGTTCGGCGCGGTGAGTCTTCTGTAGGCGGCCAGAATTACGGTGCTTTGATCCTCCGATACGAATTCCCATGCGGCGTAGTTGCCTTCAAACGGGCTTTCCAGCCGGATGAATGTGCCGGTTTGAAGCGTTTTTCTCACCTTTTTGACAAACTCAATGGATTCCTTTACGGAGGCGGTTTCTTCATCCGTCAGCGTATTCAAATCGAGCTCAAAGCCGAAGTTGCCGCCCAGCGCGACGTCCGCGCGCATTTTTACGGATGTATTTCTGAACGTCTGGTGGTTGGGGCTGGCGCTGACGTGCGCACCCATGGCGCTGGCAGGGTATACGAAGCTTGTGCCGTACTGTATTTTCAAGCGCTCGACCGGATCCGTGTCGTCGCTCGTCCAGAATTGAGGCATATAATACAGCATGCCCATATCGAATCTTCCGCCGCCGCCCGAGCAGCCTTCAAACAGCACCTTCGGGAAAGCGGAGGTGATTTCGTCCATCACGCGGTAGAGGCCGAGCATATACCTGTGCTGCGTCTCCATCTGTCGGTCGGCTTCGCGCCCGTAGGAGAAATACTCCGTCATGTTCCGGTTCATGTCCCATTTTACATAGTCGATGGGCGCATCCCTTAGCACAGCGGAAACGGCGGATATGATGTAGTCCTGCACTTCGCGTCTGGAAAGATTCAGAATCAGCTGCTGCCTGGCTTCGGTGCGGCTGCGTCCTTCCGCGTGCAGGCACCAGTCGGGATGGGCGCGGTAGAGATCGCTGTCGGGCGAAACCATTTCCGGCTCGAACCAGAGGCCGAATTTCATGCCCATGCCGTTGATCTTTTCCGCAATTCCCCTGATGCCGCCGGGCAGCTTGTCCGTATTCACCACCCAGTCGCCGAGGGAGCAATTGTCCGTGTTCCTGCGTCCAAACCATCCGTCATCCAGTACGAACAGTTCAATGCCGAGATTCGCCGCTTTCCGAGCGATTTTTTCAATCTTCTCTTCATTAAAGTTGAAATAGGTGGCTTCCCAGTTGTTGATCAGAATCGGGCGAACCTCATCGCGCCAATAGCCGCGGACAATGCGGCGGCGAATGGTGGAATGGAATTTCTGAGACATGCCGTTAAAACCGCCGCCCGAATACACGAGCACTGCTTCCGGGGTCTGGAATTCTTCGCTCGGCATAAGCTTCCATGAGCAGGTTTCGGGATTCAAGCCGATTGACAGACGGGCGGTATGAAAGTTGTTTACGTCGCATGCGGCAAGGAACGAACCGGAATACACCAGCGCCATTGCCCATACGCTTCCGGTGTGCTCGGTCGCCGTTTTTTCCGAAAGTGCGATAAACGGGTTTTGTTCGTGACCGGACGCGCCGCGCTGGCTTTCGATTCGAACGCCGTAGTGCGCAAGGGGCGTCCGGTTAATATGCCTTTCTCTTGCCCATGCGCCGCTTAAGTTGATTACATCGTAATCCGAGCCGTACAGGGGGATGCTTGCGGACATCATGTGCGTAAGCGTTACCGGGCTGTTTCCCGCGTTTATCACTTTCATGCTGCGGGTGATTACATCCGTTTCCGGGATCAGGGTATACGTTACGCATGCAGTGAGGCCGGTGAGCGCGTCCGTAAGCAGAATTTCTGCGGACTGAGCGCCGTCGCCTTCTTCCGTATACACCTGTGGAAGTCCCGGGATATGCTTTTTGCCGCGATAAATTTCATGGCTTACATAGGAAAGCTTTACAAGGTCGTTTCCCATATTGTTGACGGCGCAGAGAGCAGGCGTTTGATAATAGCCGCTGCCCCGCAAAGGGAGGTCATAAGGCATGCGGGAGGATTTCAAATCGAAGGATGCGCCGTCTGTAATGCCGTCAAGGACATAGGCTACGTTTCCGTCCGGAAGGCGTGCGCCCCAATAGAGATTTAAAAGGCCGAACTCGGGATGCACCATCAGGCATAGGCTGGTGCTTTTTCCCTGAATATGGATAATTCCGTCAGAATAGGTGATGGACATGATTAAACCTCCGATACTTTTATGCCGATCAAGGATTTCTTTTTATGTATCAGAAGCGGAGCTTCTTGAATGCAAGCGGCCAAAGCGCCGTTGCGCTGATTCCTACCAGCGCGTAGCGGACAAAGTTTCCGAGCGACTCGCCTAAGAATGAATTCAGAGGTGCTTTAAGTCCCTTCATAATGATAAGCACCAGTCCAAGACCGCCAATCAGGCGCACAGCCTTTTTCCAGAGCGCCTTCGGGATTTCAAAGCCGATCAGCCTTCTTTCGGCGATCCAGCCTAAGAAAAGTCCCGCCGCCGCGCCGGCAAGCTTTAAAGCGTCGTTGGTATACTTCATTCCGTCGCCCGCGGGATAGGGCTTAAACGTGGCGTACAGCGCAAGCGCTATGGAAAGCACAAAGCCGGTCAGCGCGTAAAGAATATCGAGCCTCGGATTCTTTTCAAGTACGGCGGAAAGCTTCTTTACGGTAATCACGAGCACAATGCCGATGGCGAGGGATACGAGCACGTCCTGCGGCGTATGAACGCCTAAATACAGTCTGGAAAAGCCGATGAGCAGCACGAGAACCCAAGGCGCCCACGCCCATTTTTTTACGCGCTTTTCGGCGGCGAATCCGCCGTAGCAGGAAACAGCGTTTGCGGTGTGTCCGCTTGGGAACGAATACCCCGTGGCGCTCTCGGTAGCGCCGTTAAGCGGTATCACCCGTTCGCTTCTCACCCATGGGCGCTGTACGCAGCATGTGATTTTGAGGAATTGGTTTACCATAATGCCGGAAAAGAGTGTAAAGAGCATTCTGTCGCCCCAGCGCTTATCAATGCACCAGTAAATTGCGCAGGCGAGCGCGATGATTGCGACTTCATCGCCCATTTCCGTGATCAAAGAGAAGAAGGTGTCGAAGAATGGAGTTCTTAGGTTTTGAAGCCATACCAGAAAATTGATGTCCATGAAGCGTTTCCTCCCCGCTTGGTATTATAAAAGTTCAGCATAGGTTTCTATGGATGCGTCCGCCAAAGCGAGTGATTTTTCCCTCGAGTGCTCCGCAGCTTTGTCGCGAACGAGAACCGTCTTCATGCCCGCGTTTTTTGCGCCGAGAATTCCTTCATATATATCTTCAAATACGGCGCATTGGTCATAGGGAACGTTCATCTTGTCGGCCGCGGCGCGGTACACGCGTCCTGTCGCCTTGGTTTCTCCGGATTCGCCGGTAGACGCGAATGCGGAAAACAAATGGTACACGTTGTTTCTGATGAGCGCGGGTTTATACAGATGCTCAGGAAGCGCCGTCGCGACGGCCAGATTGATTCCGTTAGCCGATAGCTTTTCAAGATACTCTCCGGCGTGCGGCTTAAGAGGCACGTTTTCCGCGTATTCCCGCTCGCACATTTCGTTCCATTCGCGAAGGATTTCGTCAACGGATTCGGGCAGCGCATAAGTTTCCTTTGTATACTCCGCTGTTTTTCGAAAGCTCATGCCTGAAATGGCGTGCTGATAGCCCTCCGGCACCGCCATGCCGCGCTTCTCAAAAAACATTCTGTCGACGTTGGCCCATACGCCCATGGAATCGAGAATCGTTCCGTCCATGTCGAACAGGGCCGCCTGAAAGTCAATCACTTGCATCCCTCCCACAAATCGCTGATTGTATGATAACATAATGAAAAATGTTTTGCAACCGGTGAGAAAACGTATGAATATTTCGGTTGTCACTTCCGGGGGCGTGTGGTATAATTTGTGAGTGAAACGGGGGACAAACAGATGCTCGAAAGACTTGCAAAGCGTATTGTTGATAAAAGAAAGCTGATTGCGCTGGCTTTTTTGTTTTGTACGGTTTTGGCGGGATTTATGATTCCCAAAGCTGTGATCAATTACGATTTTACCGATTATCTGGCGGATGACACCGTTACCAAACGCGCGCTTGTGATGATGGAGGAGGAGTTCGGCTCCGTAGGTCAGCTGACTGTGATGTTTGAAAACCTGCCCGAGGGCGAAGCGGAAGCAATCGCGCAGGAGCTTTCTGATAGAAGCGGAGTGATGCGCGCAGCATATGACAAGGAAACGGACGTGCGGGAAAAAGACGGCGTAAGGTATGAACGAATCAACCTCATATTGGAATGCGAGGATGGAGTTGAATACGTTCGCGAACTTGCAAAAGACCTTGAAAACAGGGATAATGCATATACATTCACCATGTCCGGCGCTGCCCCGCAGACAATCAGCATTCAGAATAACCTCCTTCGCGAGATTCCCGTCGCAATGGCGCTGGCGCTTGTGATCGTGGTTGCAGTTTTATTTCTTACGTCGCATTCGTATATCGAACCGGTTTTGTTTTTTATTGTAATGATCGTTTCCGTCGTTCTCAATATGGGAACCAACTGGATATTCGATTCCATATCCTTTATTACGTTTGCCGTCGCCGCTATTTTGCAGCTGGCGCTGTCGATGGATTATTCCATCATGCTGCTTCACAATTATTTCGATGAAATGCATGCGGACGGCAATGCGGAAGGCGCCATGACGCACGCGCTCAGGCGTTCGTTTATGCCGATTTCGTCTTCCTCTCTTACCACCGTCGCAGGATTGGCCGCGCTCATGTTTATGAGCTTCACCATCGGCTTCGATATCGGAATTGTGCTCGCTAAGGGGATACTTTTAAGCCTCATAACGGTATTTCTATTCATGCCGGCGCTGGTTATCCTGTTTAGCCGCGCGCTTGAAAAAACGAAGCATGCGCCGCTTCCGCTGGGCGGGGAAGCGCTTGGAAGGTTTGCGGTAAGATTTCGTCGCTTGATATCGGTTTTACTGGTGGCGGTTGTTTTGATATCCGCTTATGTTCAGACGAAAAACGAATACCTTTTTACCGATGAAAACACCAATATCGAAGCGGATTCCGTGAGCAGCGTGTTTGGACGTTCCAATCAGCTGGTGCTTTTGTTTCCGACGGACATGTCGGATGCGGGCAACGACCGCCAGAGGGCGCTGATTGAAAGCCTTCAGACGCTTGAAATGAACGGAAAACCTGTTGTTACCGATGCTATGTCCATCGTTACCACCGGTAATGACGCGATCAGATATTATACGCTTAAAGAGATTTCCGAAATGACGGGCATTTCACAGATCGGTCTTGGACTGTATTTGGGCGGCATGGGTTTTAGTACTACGGTCAGAGGCGACGAATTAATCGACAAGGCCTACGATGTAATGCCGAAAAATGAGATGATCGCCGAGATTAAGGATGCGCTGGATTTTGCCAGAAGCATGTTTGTGGGCGAAAAGTATACGAGAATCATACTCCTTACGGATATCCCCGACTTTGGGGAGAACGCATACCGAACGCTTGACAAAATCCGGGAAATTCTGGAAAATGCATATCCCGGAGAAGAGGTTGGAATTGCGGGAACCAGTATGTCGTCATACGATATTTCTTCAGCGTTCACCGGGGATATGATGAAGGTAAACCTGATTACGGTGCTTGCGATTCTTTTCATTATATTGTTATCCTTTAAGAATTTCACGGTTCCGCTGATACTCGTATGCGTAATTCAGGGCGCGATCTGGATGGGGCTTTCGTATCCGGCGATTCAGGGAGAGGGCATATTCTTTATGAGCTATCTGATTTGCACCGCCATTCAGATGGGCGCGACAATCGATTACGGAATCCTTCTGACCAGCGCCTACAGACGGGAAAGAGCGGCGCATGCGCCTGCGGAAGCAATGAAGCTTGCGATTACATCCGCCATTCCGACCGTGTTTACGTCGGGTATCATATTGATCTTTGCGGGTTTTGCCATCGGCAAGGTCTGCACGGTGTTTTATGTATCGTCCATCGGCACAATGCTTGGGCGCGGCGCGCTGGTATCGGTGATATTGGTGCTTACGCTGCTTCCGGCGCTTTTACTGAGTTTTGATAAAGCCGTTATGCGCGGTGTGAAGGAGGTACAATATGGCGCTTTCGAAAAATGATGTTTCGATCCTAAAAACCCTTGCTTCTGAGTATGCGCACCTTGCGTCCCTTCCGATACAAAAAAAGAAAAAGGAAATGTGGCTCAGACACAATTCGCTCGCGTCCGAGCGACCGATGATTTTGATCGATCAGCTTCCGTGGAATGAACTGAATACAGATGGAAGCCTGAATTTACAGGTGGAGGATCCCTATTTCAGAGGCGTTGAAGACTGGATGCGCAAGGAAATATATAAATGGAAGCATTTTCCGGCGGATATGGTGCTGGATGAATATATCAAGCTTCCGCGCCCGATTTCGTCTACCGGCTGGGGGCTGGAGGCGGAAGTAGAAAGGCTGTATACGGATGAAACCGGCGATGTTGCGGCGCAGAGAATGACGAACCTCATTCAGGAGGAAGAGGACGTAGAAAAGATCAAGTCGCCCGTGATTACGCTGGACGTTCGGAAAGAAAAGGAAATCCGCCAGACGGCGGAAGAAATTTTCGCGGGAATTCTTCCTGTCCGCATGACGGGCATGATCATGCATCTGGGTGCATGGGATACGATTGCATACTGGATGGGCGTTGAAGCGTGCTATATCGAGTTGATCGATCGCCCGGAAATGATGCACGCCGTCATGGAAAAGATGGTGAAAGGGTATCTTGACCAGATCGATCAGCTGAATGCTCTGGGTGCGTTCGATTCTTACGGTCATTACTGCCACTGCTCGCATACCTACCACCCGGACGACAAGGAGAAAGAGTTTGTAACTTCAAAGGACACGTGGGCGTTCGGCCTTGCGCAGTTGTTTACCTCCGTGTCGCCCAGAATCACGCAGGAATTCGAATGCGACTATATGGAAAAGGTGTTTTGCCGCTTTGGAAGCATTTATTACGGCTGCTGCGACCGGCTGGACGACAGACTCGAAAAAATCGTAAAGCTTCCGAACGTGAAAAAGATATCCTGCAGCCCCTGGAGCGACAGAGAGAAATTCAGCGAAAAGCTTCCGAAGGGCTTCATCATGAGCAATAAGCCTACGCCTGCGTACCTCGCAATGGATACCTTCGACGAAGACGCTGTTCGCCGCGATATCAGAAGGACGGTTGATGCGGCTAAGAAAAACGATGTGAAGCTTGAAATGATTTTGAAGGATGTGTCCACCGTTCGCTATCATCCTGAGAGACTTACAAGATTTTCCGAGATCGCAATTGAAGAAACGGAAAGATAGGAGATACATATATGGCAAATGTAAATAACAGCATACCGATTACCTCCGTCGCCGCAACCATATTGACTGCCTTTGGAATCGAGCCGAACCATGAAATGCATCCCGCAAACGATATCGTGCTTGAAAAAATGAACAAAATTCTGCGCGGCGAAAAAGCGGACCGCGTGTTCATGTTTAACCCCGACGCGATCGCCCTGTGGTTGTATCAGAAATATACCGCTCTCTTTACGGACGCCGTCTGCGCATCCGACCTGCAGATTCCTATGCTGTCCGTTATGCCGTCTGTCACGCCCGTGTGCTTTGCGTCCATCTATTCCGGTGTAATGCCCGATAAGCACGGCATTCAAAAATACGAAAAGCCGGTGTTGACGGTGGAAACCGTGTTCGACGTGCTGATCAAAAACGGCAAAAAATGCGCGATCGTATCAACCGCCAAAGACAGCATTTCCTGCATATTCTTAAACCGCGAAATGGATTACTATATATATGAAACGATGGACGAAGTGAATGAAAAAGCAAGAGAGCTGATCGATAAGGACGAATACGACTTGATCGTAGTATACAACAAAAGCTACGACTACACCATGCACAAGCAAGGCCCCGAAGCCGAAGCTTCACTTAATGAAATCAAGCATAACGCAGAAACCTATAAAGCCTTCGAAGAACAAATTGCGAAAAAATGGCCACATCACAACACCATGCACGCCTTCTGCCCCGACCACGGCTGCCACGAAATCGACGGCGACTGCGGCTCGCACGGCCTGGATATGCCGGAGGATATGAACATTATCCATATGTATGGGTTTTTGGCGAAAAAGTAGAAGATGGAAGGGTCCAAAAACCTCCGCCTGATTTTATTCGGGCGGAGGTTTTTGCATACATAAGGAGCCGTCTCATAAAAAGAGGCTCTTTTTGTATACAAAAAGGCGTTGCCCCGCATGGCAGCTTTGCCATTTGGGGACAACGCCGGTATCTGCTCGTTACAGCGCCTTCAAATCATCAATCAACTTCGTAACATTCTCCTTCGTGGTTGCCCAGCTGGTGCAGATGCGGATGGCGCTATGGTTTTCGTCTACATTTGCCCAGTGGGAGAAGGAGTATTTTTCGGATAGCTTTGCGATTTTTTCGTTTGAGAGCACGGGGAAGAGCTGATTGGTAGGGGAGGGCACGAGCTCAGGGATGTTAAGGTCACGAAGCGTGTTTCTGATCAGATCGGAAAGCTCGATGGCGTGTTTTCCGATTCGGGAATAGAGGTTATCGGTGAAAAGCGCGCCGAACTGGATGCCGAGAAGCCTTCCTTTTGCCAGCATGCCGCCTCGCTGCTTCATGATGTAGCGGAAATCGCGCTTTAAGAGCGGATGATTGACTACTACTGCCTCTCCGAAGAGCGCGCCTACTTTAGTTCCGCCGATATAGAATACATCTGTGAGATTGGCGAGGTCATGAAGGGTAACATCGGTTCCTGTGGCTTCGAGGCCGTACCCCAAACGTGCGCCGTCGACAAACAGGATCAGATTCTTCTCGCGGCATACCTCTGAAATGTCTTTGAGCTCTTTCTTCGTATAAAGCGTACCGAACTCCGTGGGATGGGAAATATATACCATTGCGGGCTGGGGCATATGCTCATGCGTCGCGTCGGCATAATGCGCGTCGACAAATTCACGAATCTGTGCTGCGTTGATTTTTCCGTGATCGTTGGGGAGGGTGATTACTTTATGACCGGTTGCTTCGATCGCGCCGCTCTCGTGAACGGCGATGTGACCGGTGTCGGCGGCGATAACGCCCTGGTGCGCACGGAGCGCGGCGGTGATTACGGTGAGGTTGGCCTGCGTACCGCCGACTAAGAAATGAATGTCTGCGTCGTTTCTTCCGATGGCGGTTTTGATTTTTTCGCGGGCCTCTTCACAGTAACTGTCCTCGCTGTAGCCGCAGGTCTGCTCAAGATTGGTCTTGATAAGCGCATCTAAAACTTCAGGATGCGCGCCTTCCAGATAATCGCATTCAAAACGTATCAATGTATGTTCCTTCTTTCGTTCAAAGCGTTTCTACTATTATACACGTTTTTTGCGATATGAAAAGCAGTTCATCAGATTTTCACGTATCCTCCGACTTCGGCATCGGGATCAATGGAAATAGTATCTGTATATTCAACGCTGTCGATCTTGCAGCCCTTTCCGATTATAACGTTTTTCCCGTGGACGCTTTTTGCGATGGTGTTTTCGATGGAAATATCATTTGCTTCGATGGTATTGCATGTAAGCGTGCGGGAACGCGCATGGGAAAACAGCCTGGAAAAGAAATTCGGAGAATATTCTGGTGCGCTTATGCGAATGGTACATCCGCCGATTTCGCCGATTTTGCAATTGCCGCTCAAGGAGATTTCAAGGGTATCGGCGTTCAAGAGCCCGTCTGTATGAACGGCTCCTGCTGCTTTCATCTCTTCGCATTCGATGTCGTTTGTGACGGATATGCTTCCGCTTGCGCGTATGGTGCGGGCGCGAACGCCGGAATGCGCATGAAGCGAACCGGAGATATGGAGGCTGTCAAGCTCGATTATACCGGAAATATGTGCGCTTCCGGATACATGAAAGCTTCCGCCGGTGAGATTTCCGTCGATGTGGCTGCTTCCGCTTATGTGCATTTCCTCTGCCCGTACATTTTGAAATTGACCGCTTCCCGATACGTGAACGCGTATGGCGTCTATGTCGCCCGATGCTCTGCCGCTTCCGGAGATTTTAATGTCGTTATATATGCCATTTCCAATGTTTCCGCTGCCGGAAATCTTGATATCGCTCCTGTTTTCCATTTCATTTCACCTCGTATATTTTATTGAGCATTCTGGTATAGGTTCTGGAAACCTCGCTCATGGATAGAGAGAATTCGATCAGCGCGTATTTGGGGAGGCGCACCTCGCCGCTTGATGAAAAGAACAGCGGGATATGAATGTTCTCCGCTTTCATCACGAAGATTTTGCCTTCGGACTCGCTCAGAACGTCATATTCACTTTGCCAGTTTTCGAGCGTTTCAATAAAGGAGATCAGCGCTTGATCCGACGGATGACAAGCGGCATCGTATCCTGCGCAGATTGCGATGGTCAGCGCCTGCCCGTGATTGAGGGGACGATAACTGTGCATTGCTTCATAAATGAGTGCGGTGCGCTCGGCGCCAGGAAGCGTTTTTATGGCGTCCAGTGAATAGGAGCGGCTGTCTGATTCGGGGGAGAGGAGGTTTTTCAGCTCGGTTAGGGAGTATTCATCCTTGTGCGTCAAAATAAAGTGTACGCGTTCCAGTATCAATGTGCGCGGGAAAAAGGTTTCCTGACCGGTAAATGATGAGCGCTTTTCAAACCACGCGTCCGGTATCAGATTTTCGCGTTTCCATCGGTACAATTGCCCGTAGGAGATGCCGGTTTCCTTTAAAAGATCCTTCTTGCTGATCCAAGCGTCCAATGAATACCACCTCGCTTTCGAAGATAGTGTAACATAACATTGTTACGCCGTCAATAGATATACAGTATCTTAACAAAAGGAATTTTGTCGAATTTCGAATATGTATGCATAAAAAACACAATATGTTGTATTGGTGACGCAGATTATATACAATATATTGATATAATATACTCATGACAAAAGTATAAAAAAAGTGTTGACAAATACCCAATCCTTTGTTATAATGATCAAGCTGTCAGGGGGAAACAAAAACCGAGCGGCACCGATCCTTGAAAACGATACAGAGAACGAAAAAGAAGAAGACAGTCGATTCGGAAGAAAATTGAGCGAAAGACGCTTAACCGAGCGAAGGTGTTGGCGCACCTGAGGGAGGTTGAGAGTATGG
>JAFQKQ010000088.1 GCA_017396845.1 Clostridia bacterium | reverse complement strand
TTCATTTCTCCGCCGTACCAGGTGTTCAGGATAACCTGCTCGCGATCCTTCAGGTTGAAGAAGGAAACGGTTTCGGAGTTGAGGCCGAGCTCCTTGTAGTTGTCAACCTTCGCCTTAGAAGCGTTGAAGGAAACGAAATCGGGCTCAAAATTGGCCAGTTCTTCTTCGGTGGGGTTGATGAACTTGTTCTTTACGAAGTGGGCCTGCCATGCTACTTCCATGATGAAGCGGATGGACATGCGGGTATCGGCGTTGGTGCCGCAAAATACGTCCATAACGTACAGCTTCTTGTTGGAGAGCTGTGCGATGGCCTTATCCTTGCAGGATGCCCATGCTTCGGGAGAAGCGGGCTTGTTGTCGTTCTTGAACTCGTCAGAGGTCCACCACAGGGTGTCCTTAGAAACCTCGTCCATTACGAAGAACTTATCTTTGGGGGAGCGGCCGGTGTAGATACCGGTCATAACGTTAACAGCACCCAGCTCGGTAACCTGGCCCTTTTCAAAGCCTTCGAGCGCGGGGTTGGTTTCCTCGGCGAAGAGAACTTCGTAGGAAGGATTGCGGATAATTTCAGTAGTGCCGGTAATGCCATACTTGTTCAGGTTCAGCTCTGCCATGGTGCGTGCTACCTCTTTCCTTGATTTTATAATTCCACCGGGATCATTTAAAGCCGTTCCCTAAAAGCCCCGGTACCCTCATTTTATACGATATTATCATACACAAACCGTTCGACAAAATCAATACAGTTTTAGAAAAATTACCTTAAACTTTCGTGATATCAGTCCTTTTTCAGGTAAATTTTTGAATATTCATACAAAACAATATACGATTCCCCTATTCAAGCCATTTTATGATTTCGCTTTCCCCGTTTCTGACCGCTTCAAAAATTTCGTTAATCGTATATACCGGATGCATTATCTTCATAGCGCCTCCGCGCACGCTTTCCGTCCTATGCGCATCGCTTCCGGAAAACTCTAAAAGGCCGTTTTCTTTTGCCGCATTCAGCGCCTTTTCATTCCATGCGTCGTCCCCATTGCCCGCGTTGTACACTTCATACGCCTCAACCGATTTCGGATCCGGCTCGAATTCGGGAATGTATCCGGCGCGCCTGTAGGGATGCGCATGAACGATTTTGCCGCCGGCCTCATTTACCAGCTTTATATATTCATAATACGAAACCTGATCAATATCCTTATTTTTCAAAAGAAAATCTTCATCGAGCCCGTATGTAAGGAGCTCGCGTCCGTTTTGAAACGTCTCCCAGCCTCTTATTACGATCAAGCCAAGCCTGTCTCCTTCTTTTTTGGCTGAGTAATATCCTCGAAAGAGATATTCAACCTTTTCCTCCCAGGGAATATTCCGCTCGCATCCTATATTGGCATTAAAAAAATGATCGGTAATTGCAATCAGGCTGTAGCCCGCTTCCTTACAGGCAGCGGCAATATCCTTTCCCGAAGCTTTTCCGCACCTGCTGGTTTCAGAGGTGTGCAGATGCATTTGTACATAAAAATCTCTTGCGTTCATATGCTTCGTCTCCGTCCGTTTAGTATATCTATATTATTTTATATCAATACTCTAAATTCTTCAAGCGCTTTTCTTTTTATGTATTTGATAGAAACGTTTATGAATAATACGGAGACCGCCGATAAGGCGGCCTCCCGTTTCCGCTGTTTTCCTCTTCAATTCGGAAAGCCCAGTGATATTTTGAGCGCCTCTGATACCTTTTCCATCTGCTCCGGCGAAAGACAGCCGATCCTTTCCTTCAGGCGGCGTTTATCGAGCGTTCGAATCTGCTCTGCGAGCACTACCGAATCCTTTTGAAGTCCGTTTCCCTCCGCAGGAACCGCCACATGCGTGGGAAGCTTTGCTTTATTCAGCTGCCCCGTAACCGCCAATACAATGACGGTAGGACTGAAGCGGTTTCCGACATCGTTTTGAATCACAAGCACCGGACGCACGCCGCCCTGTTCGGAGCCAACGACCGGATCGAGGCAGGCGCTGTACAATTCGCCTCTTGCGATCATGAGATCACGCTCCGCATACATGGTCTTATTCACAGTATGCATACCGGCAGAATTCGGTGCGTATCCCCCATATTCCATCTCCATTCACCTCATTCAACCAGTGTTCCTTCCTGAGTATCCACCACCTGAAATATTTCTCTTTCCTCTCCCGTTTCACAATCGATATACACCAGGAATTCATCGCCATTGTTTTGAGCAAGGATTTCATAGCACAGCTTTTCCTGTTTTCCATCGGGAATCAGCGCCTTTTTAATGGCTTTCACAGTAAGATTATCCGATATTCGCAAAGCCGCTTCATCTTCTGAAATTATAGGTTCAATAAATTCCCTTTCCCTGTGGTTTACATAATACCCCGTCATTTCAAAGCCGATGATTTTCCCGCTTTCCATGCTTACATTCACCTTCACAAGATCGGGATACAGTATAACGTCATTCTGAACCGGTGCAAGGTTTACCGTAATCACACCTGCGAATTTCCGATAATAGCTCTCCGTCATTTCCGGGAAGCCTCGCGCGTTCAGATATTTCTTTGCATACGATATGCACTCCTCCGCGGTCAGGATTTCTTTTTGGTTCCCGCCTGATGAGATCAGATATAAAACATGCCCTCCTTTTTTGCTTACGCCCGCATACATACTTCCGATATCAGTTTCTATCGTAAAATCGTATACATTCTCATTTTCATCCATCAAGATACTCTTATAGGGAATATCAACAGACCTTTCAAGCGCCCGTTCTGCATCTTTGCCGTTTATCTCCACCCCCGGAATACGATTTATTTCATCCGTTTGTCCGTCCGAAAAAGGGCCGTCATACAGTAAAGACGGATACTTCTTAACCGGTTCAATCGGCTGATCGTCTGTATCTTCCCCGGAAGTCTTTTGTTTGCTGAATTTCAGCCGTCCTTCTTCAAACGCAGCTGCCGCCTCATCCATTGCAAGCGCCAAATTCGATATATTTTCAAGAAGTATATTTATATTATTCCTGTCCTCCTCCGACACTGCGCCTCCGTTTATGAGCTTTTGGGCAAGTGATTTTGAAAAGTCGCCGGTTTGGTTTACAAACTTCATCGTAGATACAATGGTTTCGTCATATGACGGAAGAGACGATAGATTGCTTTGCGCGCCTTCTGCCTGCCTTGCAATTTCAAACAGCAGTTCCTTTTCAGTTTCAGCGCTTCCCGTTACCGTAAGCTTTTTAAGGTTCACCTGCATAGCGTGAATAAGTTCGCTTGTTTCATAGAAGGCACGTTTATAGCCATTGATAATCTCCGTTCGTTCGCGCCTTTCCATGCCTGCGGTTTTTCCGTACAGAATACCAAGCGCAACGGCGACCACGGCAATAAGCGCAAACGTTATTTTAAACGCCTTTTCTTTCATGTTTTATCCTCCCATCATCTTGCAAATCTGTGATTTCCGATAACCGTCACCACGGTTCTAGTTCGAATCCACTGATCAGAAGTAAGCGCCGGATTATAAAAATACAGACAACCGCTTGTAGGATCCCAGCCGTTCATTGCGTCCAGCGCAGCTCTTACGGAATCGTTTGAGGGTGTGTTATCGATAGAACCGTTGCTTACGCAGGAGAAAGCGCCCTTTTGATAGATCACGCCGGATATAGTGTTCGGAAACGAAGCGCTTTCCACGCGGTTTAAAACTACGGCGGCCACCGCCACTTTACCCTTGTAGCTTTCCCCCCGCGCTTCGCCGTGTATCAGCTTTGCAAGCAACCGATGATCGCTTGAAACGATTCCCGGAGAAGATGTGCCGCCGCTGCTTTTAGAAAGCGTTACGCCAAGCGCAGCAGCCGTTTTTGCGCCTACGCGCCCGTCCGCATTAAGCCCATTTCTCTTTTGAAACAATATTACCGCGTTTCTCGTCTTCTCCCCGTATTTGCCGTCTGCCGTACCCGACATATATCCGTACTGTATCAAACGCTTCTGAACCTTCTGAACGTTTTCACCCCTTGACCCCACTTCCAGTACGATCTCGGTATGGGCAGGAAGTGGACATACCGTCATAAAAACAAATATCGCAAGAATTCCGAATGATAAAAACCTTCTCACGCGCATTTCCTCCTCATTAGCTTCTAAAAAAGCCTTCTTAACCAATCCAAAATGGCGGAATAGAATACGATTTCATTTTCTTCCTGACCTGATATAGGATCCGACGGATACAATATGCACCACCAGTTCCTGCCTTCCGCTTTTCCGATTTCAACCTTCACCGCTCTGTACACGCCTTCTTTATATATTTCGCCCCGATACGTTCGTTCGCCAAAATAAAATTCCCCGACGCATACGTTTACATTTCCCATATAGCCGTTATCATAAAGCGCTTCGCGCGCGCACCGTTCAATTTCTCGTTCGTTCTCCCTCAAGTTCCGATACGCTTGATCGGCGTTCTCGGCTTCTTCCGTAATTCTTACTGCCGCCTCAAATATCGGCTCCTTTACTTTCATTTTCAATGACTGCGCGTATTCACTATCGTTCTCGGCAATTACGTGAAGGCGAATGGGCGCTTCCTCGCATGCAAATGCCGTACATGTAAATAAAATACCCAACAAAATCAGACAACAAAAAAACCGACGCATATTTCACACTCCTTTATCATGTGAATATCGTCGGCAAATTTATGATATTTTATTCGCGCTTATCGGAAATGCGGAAATTTACGCTTCCTCCGCTTTTATTGTCTTCGTGACGAATGAATTCGGTATCTTTTCAGACGCACTTTTAGCGTCCTTCTCGCTTTCAAATACGCCGTACACGGCAGAGCCGCTTCCGGACATCGCGTAATACAGCGCGCCCATATCCTTAAGCGCCCTGATTTCATTTTCTATTTCAGGAAGCATGCGCACCGCAGCCCGTTCAAGCGCATTCCCGGTCACATTCTGCGCCTGTATGTAATTTTCAGAAACAATCGCTTCCTGAACCGCTTTTGTATCTACATGAAGCGCCCCGTCTCCGGAAATATCAAAATCCGAGAATACAGCCTGCGTAGAAAGTCCGCTTCCGACTGCATGAATCACAAGATTGGCGCTCGGTGCACCTGTTACGCTTTCAACAATTTCGCCGATTCCGCGCACTCTGCAAAGACCGCCCGTCATGCAGTACGGAACATCCGCTCCCAGCTTTTCTCCGATTTTGAGAAGCCCCGCAAACGGAATTTTCAACTTCCAAAATTCATTGAGCGCAATCAGCACCGCCGCACAGTCGGCACTTCCGCCGCCAAGCCCCGCGCGAACCGGTATTCTCTTATTAAGATCAATTCTGGCGCTCTTCTTTTCGCCGGTATACTCGTTCAGAGCGTTTGCGGCGCGGATAATCAGGTTTTTTCCCGCATTCGACACTGTCTTGCCGTTTACGGTAAGCGTGGTAAAACGCGATGGAGAAATCATTATTTCATCATGCAGCTCTACCTGCTGCATCAGCATATCCATCTCGTGATATCCGTCATCGCGCCTGTTCAGAATATCCAGTGACCAATTAATCTTTGCATGCGCTTTTATTTTCATATGCATATATAAACATCCTCCATATGCAGGCAAAAAAACAGGCGAAGCCGCGTGTTGTACGGTCGTTCGCCTGATATGCGCGAAGCGATTTTGTTATTCGTCGTCGTCTTCGAAATCGTCGTCGTCAAAAGCGCCTTCTTCGATCAGCTTTACGAGCTTCTCGCCCAGCTCTTCGTCAACTGGGATGAATTCTTCTTCATCATCGCCTACGGGAACAACCTTCATAATGATGATCTCCTGCGTGCATGCGGAGCAATCGCTGCTCTCACAGTTTTCGCAGTCTGCGTTGTTCTCATCGTAATCGGTCAGAAGCGCATATTCTTCGCCCTCATAGAAAAAATAATCGATGACCTCCATCGTGATTTCATTGCCTTTATCGTCTTCAAAGACAACCAGATCCTTCTCGTTTTCCATATGCCTATATATCCCCCTTCATGAGATTGCTCATTCCATCAGAATCGATTGTATTATACCCATATCATGTGAAAAAATCAACTATTATTTCGAAACATTCGTATTGTTTTAGTATATCGCTTGATTTTTTTAGAAATTCGCTGTACAATAACCGAAAAAGCTTTGGAGGAATCACATGTTTCGCGGGAAATTCATGTACAGCGGCGAAGATATTTCTTCTGTAATTGAAATTCGCAAATCCGTTCGGGAGCTTCGCTCCGTTGGGCTTGATGAAAACGATCAAATGGCGATTTACGCCCTCGCCTTTGACGAGGACGATGTTCCCTGCGGCTGCGGAAGACTCTTTATCGGAAAGGACAGCCGTTTTCATATTGATACAGTGGGTGTGCTTTCTTCTCACAGGCATATGCATATCGGCGATTTGATTGCCCGGATGCTTCTGTATAAAGCGGAAAGCCTCAACGCCGGATCGGTTCGCATGTTTGTGCCGATTCCTTCCATCCCCTTCTTTACGCGATACGGCTTTCGCGCAATCGGCGACAAAATCAATGTAAACGGCGAAGACGGCTATCTTCTGCATGTAGACGGAGATAAAATTCAGCTGGAAGGCACCTGCTCCTGTTCAAAAGGAAAGGCCTGTTCGGGCGACTGCGGACAGTGCAGCGAAAAGTGTGAATAAAAGATAAGCGGTTTCGCATTCCCGGGTTTGGAATGCGAAACCGCTTTTTTATCGTTGCTTTCAGGCGTTTTTGATTTTATTCAGCCACAAATACAATATTGATCTCGGCGTTTACAGAGAGCTTCGCGCTTTGTACGAGGGTGGCAGCGCCCGCGGCTTCCGGTGCCGCCACATCCATTATGTTCTTTGAGAAGGCGTTTATGCCGCTGTCCCTTGTATAGCTGTAGGACTCGGTGATGGTTTTGATCTCTTTAATCGTAAGCCCTGCTGCGCTTGCGATGATCTCCGCCTTCTCTCTTGCATCCTGCACCGCCTTGGTAAGGGCGTCTTTTCTTGCATCTGCCGTGTCTTCATTGGAAAACTCGATGCCGTCCAGCGTATTTGCGCCGTTTGCAAATGCGATATCGATTATCTTTCCTACATTTTCCATATCGGTCGTGCGGATGGCCAGGGAGGACGAAGCGTTGTAGCCAACGATCGTTTCAATATTGGAGGAATAATCATATCTTGCATAAATCCGAATGCTGTCGGTATTGATGTTTTCCTTTTCAATTCCGTTTTCCAAAAGCGCTTTGCGGATGGCTTCAATCGCGCCGTTTACATCCGCCTGCGCATCCAGAACATCCTGCTTCTGCGCTGTTACGCCCAGCGTTACGACCGCCACATTCGCTTCCACCATGCTTACGCCGCTTCCCGAAACGATAATATCAGTTTCGGCAAGGCCGATGGAGAGCATGCAGAGAACCAGAATTACCGATAGTGCGCTAATAAACTTTTTCATCATTCTTCCTTTCCGTCATCCTCTATCTTTTTCTTTCGTACACACTTTCTAATGCAAATCACAATCACAGAAACAATTACCCCGACAATGGCTACGCCGATGACCGCCGGCGCGATGATCGCCATGGAAACCACCATATCCTTGAGGAAATCGCCGATTGCGGAAAGCGACTGTTTAAAACCGGAGGCGCTTCTTTCGGAAAGCGTAGGCTCCTTGGTGGGCTCGGGAACAAGCGCCTTTTCCGTTAATACCACCTGCACGCGCGCGCTTTTCAGCGTTCCGGCGCCCGCCAATATGCGCTCCATCTCGTCAATCTGGCTGTAGGTATCTTCGAGCTGCTGCGTTATGGTTTTCAGTTCGCTTTCGTTGGCCCCGGAGATCATCTCATTTAGCCTTTCGGCGACCTGCGCAAGCGAATCCCTTCGGGCGCGCGCATCGTAGTAGTACGCTTCTTTGTCTTCGCTCATCATACGTACCACGACCGTTTTTCCTACGTTTTCAAGCGCCTGCATAAATCCGTCGAGCAGCTCCTCGGGAACAGAGATGACAAAGCTTCCCATCCTGAGTTCGCCCGCATAATTGATGATTTCTTCGGCAATGTAACCGTCATACTCGCTGACCAGCGCAGTGAGCGTTTTTACGTCCTCAAAAAACACATCCGTTTCCGCCTCGCGGTACGCGCTTCTTACGAGAAAATCGCCGTTTTCTTCATTGGACACCTTGGCGGTATAAGACTCTTCATAAGCCTTCGTGCTCTCGGTAAACGCCTTGTCGAATTCCGTGTCCGTAATTTCGGGAGAATCGGCGTCAAGGGATATAACGGCTATGCCGTTTCCTTCATTCTCGCCGGTTTCTCCGTCTGCCTGAAGAACAATCTCTTCCGCAGGCGCCATCCTCGAATAGGCTGCGGGCGCAGGTTCGTTTGAACGCGTGTAGCTTGCGGCGGTGCTGACCGCTTCCTGAGGCGCGATTCTTATGTCGTTTAAGGAATCAAACTCATATTCGTATGCGAAATGCACGCCCGCGTTGTCCTCTTGATCGGGAGCGTAATTCAGCATATCCGTTCTGCGCAGAGCCATCGTGCTCATTGCAAGCACAATAAATACCGCCGCTATGGAAGCAGCCGTTCTCCACACCTTATTCCATTTCTCCCGGGAAATCTCTTTTCTAAGGGCGCGACGCCACTGGGCTTTTGCTTCAAGCGGCGGTTCAATCGCTTCATCGAAACCATGCAGACAGTCGGCAAGCTCATTCGCCATGCGGATTTCTTCTTTGCAGGCCCCGCATTTCTGAGCATGCGCTTCCATGAAATTCATTTCTTCAATCGTAATTTCACCGTCAATCATTTTGTCGATCAATTCGCGCACTTTTTCGCAATCGCGCCCCATCATTTCCTCATTCACAGCCTCGCACCTCCTTTCGTAATGTTAGACGCTTCTGTGACCAAATAGTTCCGGCTGAGAAGATAAAATCTCGCGTAATTTTTCTCTTCCGCGGCTGATTCTGCTTTTCACGGTTCCCACGTTTGTGGAAAGAATCTCCGCGATTTCATCATAGGAAAACCCCTGTATATCGCGAAGCACTACAGCCGAGCGCATCTCATCCGGAAGCATCTGTATCGCCCGCGATATCGATCTTCGCATTTCGGCATTGTCTGAATGCCTTTCGGGCGTATCATTTTCATCCGACGGCGTCCAGCCGAGCTCCAGCATCGCGTCAAGGGACTGCGCCTTTCTTACCTTTTTGCGGCGTAAATCATCAAGACACGTGTTCATTGTAATCCTGTATGCCCATGTGGAAAAGGAAGACTGTCCTTTAAAGCTCTTAAGCGATTTATAAATTCTAAGCATCGCATCCTGCAGACAATCCTGAGCGTCGTCGCGATTTGCGCACATGCGCAGAGCGACGGCATACATTTTCGCTTCATGCTTTTCCATCAGAAGTTCAAATGCATAGCTGTCTCCCGCAATCGCTTTCTCCACCAGGCGCTCTTCTTCCAGCTGCAATACGTTCACCTCCCATAAGACCTCACTTTATATTATACACGCACACTTAAATTTTGAAAAGGGGTTGATTTTTTAAAAGCTTTTGTGTATAATATATCTTGCCTTATCGGGGCGCGCCGGTGTGTTGGAATTGGCAGACGAGGCGGACTCAAAATCCGTTGGGCTAATACCCCGTGCGGGTTCGACCCCCGCCACCGGCATAGAGAGGTTCTCTGAAAAGGGAACCTCTTTTTGTTTTGATTTTCTGATTAACGGAGGCTGCAAATGAAATTACCGAACCTTTCTCTGACTTCCCCGGCAGACGACAGATATGTGAAAACAGCGGATGGTCTTCGCGTGTTCTGTGTGGCCGGCGTTATGTGGTATCATATCTGGCAGCAGTCGTGGCTGGAACCGAGCATGCAGATATTCGGAATCGTAATCAACTTGAACTGGCTCGTCCGCTGCGGATATCTGCTTGTAGACGGCATGCTCATGCTGAGCGGCTTTCTCCTCTTTCTTCCGTATGCCAGAAGCGCGTTTGACGGAAGCGAAACAGGCAGCGTGCTGAGTTTTTACAAGCGCCGCGCTGCGCGCATTCTTCCCAGCTATTATCTTTCCGTACTGATCATGCTTTTCTGTTCCGCGCTTCCGAAAGGAGAATACACTTCCTTATCTTACGCGTTTAAGGATATTTTCTCCCATCTTACTCTCACGCATGTGTTCTTCCCGGAAGGATATACTTATACAAACCTGAATGTGGTGCTGTGGACGATTTCTATCGAAACACAGTTTTATTTGATATTCCCGTTTATTGCCAAAGCGTTTAAAAAGTATCCGATCGGAATTTATATTGCGATGGTTTTGGCCGCTTTCTGCTACCGCGATTTATTCGCCGCGAAGCAAAGCGACACCACGCATCTCATCAACCAGTTCCCCGCTATGCTGGACGTGTACGCAAACGGTATGCTCGCCGCCTATGTGTATGTGATAATTGCAAAGAGCGTAAAAGAAAACTCCGCGCTGTCGCTTCTTTCAACCATCCTTATGGTCCTTTGTTCGGTTGTAATTTTTCATCTTTTCAAAGGGCAGCTTCACGAAAGCGGCTATGATAATCTGCGCCTCGGTCAGATGTCCAGAAGATATATGCTCTCTCTCATGTTCGCGCTTTTCCTTTTGCTTTCCGGCTTCTCCTTAAGACCCGTGAAATTCCTTTTAGGAAACCGCATTATGCGTTTCTTATCCGCCATATCCTATCAGGCGTATATCTGGCATTCCGTGATTGCCCTGAGGCTGAAGGCTTGGCGCATTCCCGCCTACAACGCGCCCGAAAACCCGAATATGCACGGCGAAGTGATCTGGCAGCACCGGTATACGTTTTTATGCTTCGCGCTTGCGATTGTTGCAGCAATCGTACTAACATACCTGTATGAAAAACCGCTTGCCTCTCTGATTCTAAGAGACAAGCGCAAAAATAAGAAATGATTATTGGTTTCAGCCGATATTCATAACGATTGTGAACTCAGCGCCCTTACCGGGTTCGGAGGAAACGCCGATTCTGCCGTTCATAAGCTCAACCGCCCGTTTTGCAATGGCGAGTCCCAGACCCGTACCGGTAGTGCGCATGCGGGATTTATCGGCTTTGTAAAACCTTTCCCAGATATACGGAATATGCTGAGGCTCTATGCCAACGCCGGTATCCCGAACGGTAAGAACCGCCTTATTTCCGTCTTCTTCCGCGCTTACCCATATTTTCCCGCCCGCCGGCGTAAAGCTGATGGCATTATCAATCAGTATTACCAATACCTGTATAATCCTGTCTTCATTACCCATGCATGCAATTTTGTCCTGAATGCTGCATGCAATATCAATGCCCGCCTCGTCCGCCAGGCGCTTTGTAGCCATTACGGCGCTCTCAACGGCATTTTCAAGGTCCACCCTTTCAATCTCAATGATAACTCTTCCGTCCTGCAGCCTTGAAAGATCCAGCATTTCGCCGATCAGCTTTTCAAGCCGCAGGCTTTCTTTGTATATCACCTGATAGCAGTCCTGCTTCTCTTCTTCGGTCTCCAGTATGCCGTCGATCAGAGGCTCCGCCATGCCGCGTATGCCGGTAAGCGGCGTTCTTAGCTCATGCGATACGTTTGCAATATACTCCCGCCTCAGCTGTTCCAGACGCGCTTCCTCGGAGATATCCCTCAAAAGACACACCGCGCCCACGATCATTCTATTTTTATCGATAATGGGAGAAGCAAGCGCAAGAATTATCCTGCCGGATTCGCTTGTCCATGAAGACGATTCCATTTGCCCCGAATCCATAGCGATTGCAAGCATGGAAGAAACCTGCTTCTTTTTCTCCTCCGCATTTTCTGCATCCCATTTTTCAATCTCAAGATATTCAAGCGCAGAAGGGTTATAGTGCATCACATTTCCGTCCCTGCTGAAGGCAACGATCCCCTCTGCGATGCTTAAAAGTATCGTTTCAAATCTGCTTTTTTCGTTTTCAAGCTCTCTGATTACTTCCTGAAGCCTCACGGAGAGCACATTGAACGTATTGGCAAGCTGTCCGATTTCATCCTGCGAACGAACCGGCACTCTTTTCGTATAGTCGCCCGCCGCCATAGAGCAGGCCGCGTCGTTCATCTGATACAGAGGCTTTGTGAAGCTTTTTGTAAATATGGCGGCAAAAAATAACGCCGCCGTTACCGCCGCGCCGGCTGCTATCAAGAAGTACAGCGTGATCGTCGTCCAGATGTGCGTTACATCGTCCAGAAGCCTGAACAGCATCATTGCTCCGATCAGTTCTTCATTGGGCGAAAACACCGGAACACCCGCATATACTACCTGAGCTGTCAAAAACTCCACGTTCTCAACGCCGCTCACGCCGTTTCCCTGAAATATGCTCGTAATGATATCCTTGTCCATCTGCGAAGCAATCCGGGTATATGAAAACTTGTCCTCATCCAACGGTTCCATACGGCTGCCGCCGCGCCTCGGAAGCGGCGCTTGTACAGCAGTGTAATCCGTTCCGATAAACACAATCTCAGCGTCTAATAGCTCCTGATAACGCTTGAACACCTGAAGCTCCGGAAACCAGTTCTGCTCCTTCGATAGCTCCACCGCCTTCTCCAGAAGTTCCATTCGATTGCTTTCAATGATATAATTGCGCACAAGATGAAACGTGATCCCGCAGGCCATGCCAAACACGATCACGATAATTACAGTATAGCTTATCAGCATCTTGGGAAATATGCCGAATACTCTTCTGTTATCTTTTCCTTTTCGCAAAATATTTATTCTCCCGTTTCAAACCTGTATCCTACGCCCCACACGGTTTTGATGTCCCATTTATTGCTTTCCTTGCAAATCTTTGCGCGTATTCTTTTGATATGGCTGTCAACGGCTCGGGTGTCGCCCAGAAAATCGTAGCCCCATATACTTTCCAGCAGATGCTCGCGGCTGAATACCATTCCGGGATTTCCGGCAAGCGTCCACAGGATCTCAATCTCCTTGGGCGTACAGCTCACATTCTGACCGTTTAAGCGCACGAGAAACGCGTTCATATCGATTTCAAGGTTATCAATCGTAATGCAGGAGGATTTGTTTTCATTCTTCATTTCATGCATTCGCCGTAAAACCGCTTTGACTCTTGCAAGCACCTCGCGGGGACTAAAGGGCTTTGTAACGTAATCGTCCGCACCGAGCTCCAGCCCGATCAGCTTATCAAACTCCTCGCCCTTTGCGCTCAGCATGATGATCGGCGTATTGGATTGCATGCGGATTTCCCTGCACGCCTGATACCCGTCTTTTTTCGGCATCATCACGTCAAGTATAATCATATCGGGGTTTACAAGCTTTGCCTGTTTCACCGCTTCTTCGCCGTTATAAGCATTGAAGGTCTTATACCGTTCCTTTCGAAAATACGTGCCAAGCGACTGATGCACGTTCGGATCATCGTCTGCAATCAATATGCTGTAACCGTTTTTGTAGTCTTCCATGATTGCCTCCCCAATTGTTTATGGTAACATGATACCTGAAATCTGTGTCAAAACTGTGTCTTCTCATATAAAAAGGGAGGTTTATTCATTAGGTTTTCTTAAGACGAACGAGGAGGCTGCCGCAAACTTTTGCAGCAGTCTCCCGAATAATCCAAATTATGCGCCCGCGTCGAATACGGGTTTGTTGGCGTGATAGAGCATTTTGTAAAGCTCGTAGGCCTTTCTGTAGGCGTCTCTGGTTTCAAGGGACGGCTCATAGAATTTCTCGTCCTCTTTGAGCACCGTAATCGCCTCTTCAAGGTTCTTCCATACGCCTGCGCCTACGCCAGCGACCAGCACTGCGCCGAACGCGCCGCCCTCTTTCGCAGCCGACATCGTGTATACGGGAATCTCGAAAATGTCCGCCGCCATCTGCTTCCACAGTTCGCTCGATGCGCCGCCGCCGGAAAGATATACCTTTTCGGGCTTGTAGTTTACGCTCATAAGCTCTACAACCTGCTTCAGCGAGAAGGTTACGCCCTCCATGACCGAACGGGTGATATCGCCTCTGGTAGTGCCCAGGGAAAGACCGTAGAACATGCCGCGCGCATTCGGATCCGGATACGGGCATCTTTCGCCGGTCAGATACGGCGCAAACACAACGCCGTTCGAGCCTGCAGGAGATTCGGAAGCCAGAAGGGTCATCTGGTCATATACGTTTACGCCCTTTTCCTTGGCGATGATTCTGTCTTCGCCGGCAAGCGTTCTCTGATACCAGTTAAACGCGCCGCCCGCCGTCAGTGTGCAGCCGAAGCAGTGCCAAAGACCGGGTTCGTTGTTGCAGAACATCTGAAGCTTCGCGCCGGGGTTATCCTGATAGGAGTCCATGCCCATGGAAACGTTGCCGCTGGTTCCGATGACAACGCCCAGTACGCCGGGCTTTACAAGGCCGGTACCGGTGGTCTGAATGACGGCGTCGCCGCCGCCCGCATATACGTTAAGACCTGCGGGAAGGCCGGTTTCTTCCGCCGCTGCGTCCGTAATGGTTCCCGCAAGCGCGGTCGATTCGATTACTTCGGGGAAGATGGACTTGTCAAGACCCGCAAGCTCGATCAGTGCATCCGACCACTTGCGCTGCTTGGTATCGAAAAATCCGGTGCCGGAAGCGTCGGATACATCGATTGCGATTTTACCGGTCAGCTTAAAGCGAATGTAATCCTTGGGGCAGAAGAAAACCTTCATCTTGTCGAAGTTCTCTTTTTCTTCATCTCTGAGCCAAAGGATCTTGCCGCCGGTATAGCCGGTCAGCATCTGGTTGTTGGTGTATGACTTCAGGCCTTCAATGCCGCCGGCCTTTTCAGTAATCCAGTCGCACTGCTTCTGCGTGCGCTGATCGCACCAGAGAATCGAGGGACGGATTACATTGTTATCCTCGTCAAGCGCTACAAGGCCGTGCATCTGACCGGAGAAGGAGATGCCTGCGATGTCTTCCTTGCCGCAGTTCACCTTTTCAAGGATCACCTTAAGACCTCTTTTTACGCCCTCCCACCAATCCTCGGGGTTCTGCTCCGCCCAGCCGGGCTTGGGCGTATAGAGGGGGTATTCCTGGGTCGAGGAGGCGAGCACCTTGCCCGTGTCGTCGCAAATGATGCACTTCGCGCCGGAGGTTCCTATGTCAAGACCAATCAGTAACCTTTTCATTTGCCGTCCTTCTTTCTGCTTTTGATTTTATCCATGGTCTGTTTTGATTTCTGAGAAATCTTTTTTACATCAAGCTTGTTTTCGGTATGCGTAAGGAGGCGCTTGATATTCGCGCGGTGTGAAAACAGCGCCATTGCCGTTGCGATTCCCGAAAACAGAATGTACATCCAGGGCTTTCCAAAAATCAAGGTGCATACAAAAAATCCGATTGCGGAGGCAATAGAGGCAAGCGACATATATCCGCTTGAAATAAGCAGAATCGCCTGAACCGCGACCAGTATCAGCGCAATGCGCCAGTCAAACACGATGATATAGCCGAACGACGTCGAAATGCCCTTACCGCCCTTAAAGCGGAAGATCACCGGCCAGTTATGGCCGACGATGGCAAAAAGTCCGCCCAGATGCATGCCGATATCACCGGCCAGCGCCTGTCCGATCAGCGCGGCTGCAACGCCCTTTACGGTATCGCCGAGAAACGTAAGAAAGCTCGGCAGCCAGCCGAGGGTTCTCAGTACGTTCGTCGTGCCCGCATTTCCGCTTCCGTGTTCTCTGATGTCGATCTGCCCAAAGAGCCTGGAAATAATAAGTCCCGATGAAAGGCAGCCGAAGGCATATCCGATCAATGCTGCCAATACTGCTTTCAGCGCAATTCCCATTTATTCCTCCTTGTTCTCGCGCTCTCTCAGGATAAAGCGCAGGGGCGTTCCCTCAAAGCCAAATGCCTTTCTGAATTGATTTTCAAGATATCTCTCGTACGAAAAGTGCATGAGCGTTTTGTCGTTGATAAACAGTATGAAGGTCGGCGGCATAACCGTCTGCTGGGTCGCGTAATAGATGCGAAGCCTGCGTCCGGAGGTGGCCGGCGGCTGAAGCGCAGACTGCGCATCGGAGAGAATATCGTTCAAAAGACCCGTGGTGACTCTTCTGGACGACTGCTCGTATACGCTCTTAACCATTTTAAGAATCCTGTCGACTCTTTGGCCGGTTAAAGCAGAGATAAATACTACCGGCGCATACTCCATGAACTTCAGCTTTTCGCGGACTTCCTTGGTATACTTTTCAAGCGTGCCCGTTTCCTTATCAACCGCATCCCACTTGTTGATTACGATGATCGCGGCCTTGCCCTGCTCGTCGATATAGCCGGCAATCTTGCTGTCCTGCTCGCTTACGCCCTCGGTCGCGTCGATTACCAATACCGCAACATTGCACCGGTCGATGGCTGCAAGCGCACGCACTACGGAAAAGCGCTCCAGCGACTGATATTCGATCGCCCTTTTTCTTCTGATGCCGGCGGTATCGATGATGATGAATTCATCGTCTCCCATTTGGAAGCGGGTATCGATCGCGTCTCTCGTAGTTCCCGCGATATCGGAAACCATTACGCGCTCTTCGCCCAGAATTCTGTTGACCAGAGAAGATTTTCCTACGTTCGGCTTTCCGACAAACGCTACGGAAATTGCATCCGGCTCTTCCTCCGCTTCGTCCGGGTCCGGGAAGAACTTGACCACCTCGTCCAAAAGGTCGCCGAGGTTCAAAAGGTTCACAGACGAAATGCCGATGGGGTCGCCGATTCCCAGAGAATAGAAATCGTAAATACCGTCCATCATGCGGATATTGTCAATCTTGTTTACAACCAGCAGCACGGGCTTTCCGCTTTTTCTCAGAAGGTCGGCTACCATTTCGTCGTCCGCCGTCATGCCCTGCTTTCCGTCTACGAAAAACAGGATTACGTCGCAGGTTTCAATGGCGATTTCCGCCTGCCTTCTCATCTGCTTGAGAAGCGGATCTTCGCTCGTAGGATCGATGCCGCCGGTATCGATCAGCGTGAACTTGTATTTCAGCCATTCGCAGTCTGCGTACACGCGGTCGCGGGTTACGCCGGGGGTATCCTCAACGATTGCGATACGCTTACCGGACATCTTATTGAAAAAAGTGGATTTGCCCACATTCGGCCGCCCAACAATGGCGACTAACGGTCGTGCCATAATCTATTTACTCCTCTTTATGCTTACAGCATTTTTGAATGCGTCTTATTTCACATTTGACTGACGGACAAGCGCATCCAATAAATCCTCGCCCGTTCTTCCGATCGGTATGATCGCCTTTCCAAGCGCTCTGGAGGCCTCTGTGAGCGTAACATCATCAAGGAATCTGTCGCCTTCGCTCCTTAGCATGCACTCCGTAATCATGATTGCGTCGCACTTGCTCGCCTTGAGCTGATTGATCAGATCATTTCCGGTTACAAGCCCTGCGACGGTTACGCTTTCGCCGAAGAAGCGGTTTTTGATCGCCTGTACCGTCACATCCACGCCCGAAATCGGATAATCATTCATGAGCTTTTTAAGAACCGGCTGCGCGGATACGCCGGTTGCAACGGTTATCTTTCTTGCCGCTTTTCCGATCTTTTTGTATTTGGGCGGCAAAAGCTCGTACGCGTCCGAAAACTCCTGAATCAGCTGGCGAATGAGGCCTACGCCGTTATCGATCTGCTGATAATCCTCATATTCGCTGTCGGAAGGCACGTCCTCGCCGGCGATCTGGTAAAATTCGTCCGCCGGGAACACAAAGCGGGTATCGAATTCCCGAAGGCAGAATTTTCTTGCGTCCTTAGCGATTTCAAGCACTTTCTTTGCTTCTTCTTTTGTATACGGCTTTATTTCGTCAAGCCCGTCGCGGAATTTCGTGAGCCCTACTGGAACCAGCGCGAGCGAAAGGCACGCAGGATACAGTTCCGTAAGATCGCCGATCGTTCGAATCAATTCTTCCCCGTCGTTTATCCCGGGACAGAGCACGAGCTGCGCGTGAAACTGAATGCCGCCGTCCGCAAGCTTATTCAGCTGCTCCATTATATTTCCCGCTTTTTCGTTTCCAAGAAGCTTTCTGCGCAGATCTGGATTGGTGGAATGCACGGAAACGTACAAAGGCGTCGCGCCGCGGCGGATGATTCTGTCAAGCTCCTTATCGCCTACGTTTGTAAGCGTTACATAGTTGCCCATCATGAGGGACAGCCGCCAGTCGTCATCCTTTACGTACATCGATTCTCTGCAGCCCTTCGGAAGCTGATCGACAAAGCAGAACATGCACTTGTTTGCGCAGTTTCTGATTCCGCTGAGCATGTCGCTTTCAAATGTAAGCCCCAGAGGCTCATAGTCGTCCTTCTCAAACTCGAATTCCAATTCTTCGCCGTTTCTTTTTACGACAAGGTTTATCTTTTCTTCGCTGGAAAGCGCCTGATAATCCACCCAGTCGACAACGCTTTCCCCATTCATCTTTATAAGCTCATCGCCCGTTTTTAAGCCCAGCTGATAAGCGATGCTGCCATCCTCTACCGCCTGAATGAAGTGCCCCATTCATCGGCCTCCGTTCTG
Organism: Clostridia bacterium; assembly: GCA_017396845.1. GTDB lineage: Bacteria > Bacillota > Clostridia > Christensenellales > Aristaeellaceae > SFHK01. Next base: position 46,943 of record JAFQKQ010000088.1, on the reverse strand, counting down.
TTTGAATTCAGTATAACCTTTTTATTCCACGATTACCGGCGTTCCGGCGGGACAATTGTCAAAAATCCATTTTGCATCCTCTACCGTAAGCCTTACGCAGCCGTGAGACGCCTTCCTGCCGAGCTGGCTCACGGTTCCGCGCCTGAGCGTGCGCTCATCCTTTTCCGAATAGATTACGGAATGGAAGAAGATGCCGCCGTTAATGACATATGCATACTGCGCCCAGCAGTCGAACTCTTTAAAATAGTGCCAGCGGGAAAGCGGCGCAGTGTTCCAGAATTCGCCCTTCGGCGTAGGCGTAGCATTGAGACCGGTGGAGCATTTAAACGTTTTAATATGGTTTGAGAAATCGCTGCCGTTCCATTCGTACACATATACGCGCTGATTGGTCGTGCTGATTTTGATTCTGTACTGCGTGACGATGGTATCGGATTCCACCGGAGATTCGGAATAGAGCGCCAACTGCGTTTTTTCATCCGCTATGCCCGTTTCTTCAAGCCCGTTTTTCTTTTGGAAATATTTCAGGCTTCTCTCCGTCGCGTTTCCAAATATTCCATCCGCCTTTTTCAGGTAGCCAAGGGATACGAGTCTTCTCTGAACGCGTGTCGCCTCCGCCGTCCGGTCGCCGTTTTTGGCTTCCGCATGATAGGGTGAAAAGTCGCTGCTTCCAAGCCAGTTTATCAATTCCTCCGTTGCAACGCCCGTAGGCTCCCAGGGCTTTTCAGTGGGCGCAGGGCGAAGAGACGGCGTAGGCGTAGGCACGTTCATCACTGTGTCCGCTTCTTCGGTCGGCGCAATGGTAAGTTCCGGCTCAGGCGTAGGCGTAGGCGTTACCCATGCCTTGGTGGGCTGAGGCGTTTCGAGCCGGTTCTCCCTCGCCTGTTTCGCCTTCCACTCCTCATACATCGCTTCCGCGTCCATTACGCCGGTTTTCGTCTGATTTCCGAAGCTTCCGTCGGCGCTTCCGGCCAAGAAGCCGTACTGAATCAGCGTCTTCTGAAGCGCTTTTACCTCTTCGCCCTTTACGCCGGAGGTAAACGGCGTAGGCGTGGGCGAAGGATTGGCGACGGCTTCATCGGAATAGATTTCCATCAGCGTGAATGCGTCGGCAACGCCCGTTACATTGAGATCATGAATCGTCTGGAAATACATAACGGCGTTTTCCGTGTTCGCGCCGTAATGCCCGTCGCTTTCGCCCGTCAGATAGCCAAGCGCAATCAGTCTGTTCTGAAGATCTTTGACTTCCGTCTCTCCCGCGCCGTCCGATATGCCGTTATAAAGCGCATTATAAGTAATCATAACGGGCGTAGGCGTGGGCGTAGGCGTCGGCGTAGGCGTGGGCGTAGGCGTGGGGGTCGGCGTAGGCGTGGGCGTAGGCGTAGGAGACGGCGTAGGAATCGGCGTTACCGATACGTCTTCAAGCGCTATCCTCTCCTGTGCCTTGGGTTCAATATCCGGCCACAACAAAATTGCTCCGATAATCAGAAAGAAAAACAGTATGTAAAGACCCTTGCGCATGCGATGAATTATCCTCCGGAACAGCATTTGTAATAAACATTAGCCATATGTAGGCATAGTGAATTATAGCATATGAATTCTAACTTGAAAAGCATTTAATTTTAAGAAATTGATACCTTCCAATATTTCTTCAGACAAAAACACTTCCCGCTCTTTCCGGTTTAACCGTTGCAAGAGCGGGAAGTGAAATCCGATCGATTCTATTTACTTATGGAGAACGACCTTTTGGGCTTTTTCCTTTTGAACCTTGGTTCCACCGATTCCAAACATCGTAATCACGGCGGCAATAATCCCGAAGAACACAGCCGAACCTGCCAGTAATGCCATGGAGCCATTTTTATATAATACAGTTTGCGTAATTTCTCTTGAAGCTTCAGCATCCGCAGAAAAAGCGATTGCGTTCATTTGAGTCTGCCTTAGCATCTGCGAAAGCGGCATTTTACTCCGTTCAATTATGTATATATGCGCCGGGAAGAAATCTCCGATGCCGATTGCAGCGGCAATCAGCGCGCCGCCAAGGGCTGTTAAAATCATCTGCCTGCCGGTAATCGGCTGCGTCGCAATTAAAACCAGCATTACAGCAATAAACACAGGATTGATAAGCGCAGACATTACCACCGAAACCAACATATTAAATAAGTTCATATTTCTCGTCATCAGGTATTTGGCAATATCCATATTGGAAAGGTGTACAAGCGAAAGCGCGATTACGGCAAAGCTCAGCGCGCACATGAACCGTCTGTCCATCCTCCGGCTGAGCGACAATATCGCGGTCAATATGCCGAAAACCACCATCGTTGTCGAAACCGCAACCAGAATCGTATTGATCAGCGCATTATTTATAACAGGGTCATTATATGATGTCTCTTTTTCAACCAGAATACTTATCATGACCGCTAAAGAAATCACAACCGCGCCGATCAGAGCCCCAAGTCCCTCTTTCGCCCAGGAATGCCCTTCAGCTTTCATTCTCGGATACTTTAAGGATCTCCTTGCGATCAGACCAATGAGCAGCGCAAAGCCGAAGCCCGGAAGCAAACCTGCCGCTTTTCCGAACGCAGATGCTGTCTCGCTGTAAGCTATATTCATGTTTAACAGCCCGGCGTTGTATGCCATATAGCTTAAGCTTCTGGACGTTTCATAATTGAGCGGATTAGTCGCCTGAATGTTCATGCGTATATCCGGCAGGCAACAGGAGAGCAGCGGAAGAAGCCCCACCAGCAATACGCCAAGCGGTGAAGGAAGCTTGCTGCTCAGCTGAAGCGACAGCGCGGCAAACACGCAAAGCGACGTAAGCGGTATGGTCTTGGTGAGAATAAAAACCGGATAGTATGCGTTATTGAGAAACGGTCTTTCGCCCATTTCCATCAGCGCTTCGTCCGCAAGCGCAAGCACTGATCTTGCGCCCTCCAGATACATTTGCTCCGGCAGAATCGCAAGTATAAGCGCAGCGCCCGCAAAAGCCGCCTTCACCGGACGGTTTTTAATGAGACCAAAAAGAAACGCAAACAGAAGCGCGCCCGGAACGCTGATAAATACCGTCATGAGCGTCTGTGCAAGCGAATTGCCGACGGAATCGATCATTTTTGCATCTGATAAGAATCTTTCCCAATTCATTGAACCGGCAAAATCGCCTCCGAATAATCTATCTCCGTATCTGTAATCCGTAAGCGATATCCAGACGTCCGTAGCGAACAGCAAAAGCGCCAGCAGCGCAATTACGCACGCAGGTATCAAAATAAGAAGTCCATGCCTGTTTTTATTCATGTAAATTCCCCCTCCATGAAAAATTATATCATACTTCTTTTTCCATTTCAATTTAAAAGATACACGCAAATTGTCTTCTTTTCCTGATGAAAGCGTATAAATACCCCGGCGCAACGAAACACCGGGGTAACAATCATCCGATCAGCGCCTTTTCAAGCAGCACCGCAAAATCCTGTACATTGGTTACAATGCCTCTTGACGAAAGACTTCCCCGATCGGAGAGCTTATTTACAGCAAATTCGGATACGTCTACCGAGTAGAAGTATACCTGCCTTACGGTACCGTCCTTCATCACTCTGAAAGACGGCGTCATATTGCCGGATGCGATTGTGTGGAGCATGGTCGCAAGGCATATGACGGTTGTTGCGCTTCTTAATTCGTTTCGCATGGCGTCCTGCGCTTTATAAACGTCTCCAAACACCTCAGGAAGCGGGCCGTCGTCCCGAATCGAACCGCCCAGCACATACGGAACCGAGTATTTTTCGCAGCTATATATGATTCCGTTGTCAATTTTCTCATTCTTTATGAATTCGGAAACGGAGCCGTATTTTCGAACCATATTGATGGTGTCCAGATGATTATAATGCCCGTTCGGCTGCGATATATGCGTATATACATCCTGCCCGAGCGCGGTTCTCAGATACGCGGCCTCTAGATCATGCGTGGCAAGCGCGTTTCCGGCAAGAACGGCATGCACATATCCGTTTGCTATCAGGCGGCTCATCGCTTCTCTTGCATCGTGATCGAACGCAAATGCCGGCCCCATCACCCATACAATTTTGCCGTGTTCCTTTTCATACCGCAAAAGATCGTAGATTTCCTGATAATCCAGCGAATACGCAGTTTCGCGGCTTCGGTTTCTTCTGAAGGAAAACGCTTCATGCTCGGCTTTATTCTCATTAAATCCATTTGCATGCAGGTAAATACCCTCGCTCGCGTCCTCGCTTCTTCCGATAAACACATTGTCGCCCTTTTTCAGCAGCCTGAATTCCGTAACCGATATCGTATGGTCTTCGTTCAATACTGCTGCGCAATCCATTCTGCTTTCAGCGGCCATCACCCATTCCCCGTCCACCTTGAAATACTCCGGGTAAATGCTCATGGCATGAAAGCCGATCGGCGCGGCTCCGTCCTGCATTACGGGAACGGTTTTGGCGTCAGGCGCGTTTTGAAACTTTTCCAATGAAAAATCCGGCGGATTGTATTTTTTAAGTTCAAACATATGCGCACCCCCATATAATCTTTGAACCATTATACCAGAATTTTCATACCTTTGCAATTCAGTCTGCATATCATTTATCGTTTTAATAAAACATAGGGAGCGATTTTTCAATCGCTCCCGTCAATTATCAGTTATAAACCCGGCAAGTGGTTCCCGCAGGAACGTTGTTGTACAGCCACTTTGCGTCCTCTACCTTCAGCCTTACACAGCCGTGGGAGGCTCTGGAACCGAGCGCGTTCACCGAGCCTTGTCTTAAAGTGGATTCGTCCTTTTCGGAATACAGCACCGAGTGGAAAAGGATTCCGCCCTTGATTCTGTAGGCGTACTGCGCCCAGCAATCGTATTTCTTGAAATAATACCATCTTCCGCACGGGCCGCCCATTTTGAACGTGCCGAGCGGGGTCGGCGTTTCAACAGCGCCGGTTGTGCAGATCATGGTTTTTACAAGCTTATCGTATGCGCCGTAGTTCCACTCGTACACATACACCCTCTGCTTGGATATGCTGATCTCCACTCTGTATTTGTACATCGGATAATCCGATTTTTTGCAGTCCCCGGAAAACAGCTTTCTCTGCGTCTCTTCATCCGCCACGCCCGTTTCCTTAAGGCCGTTCAGCCTTTGAAAGTACCGAATTGCCGATTGTGTGTTCGCGCCGAATTGACCGTCTACGCCGCCGAAGAGATAATGCATATCGTTAAGCCGCGTCTGAAGGCGCTTAACGTCCTTCCCCCTTGCGCCCCTTGGAATCTCGCTTCTAAAAACCTGAAACTCGTTTTCAAGGTAGGATATGAATTCCTCATTCGCTACACTATCCACGGTGACGGATTCTTTTTGAGGCGCGTTCCTCTTTTCTGCAGAGATGTTCGTCATTCGAATGCCATTTATGCTTTCGGCATTCCCGCCGGATGCGCCAGTGCTTTCGGTATCTTCCGTTACTTGAAGCGCCGAAAGATAATCCATTACCGTTTGAGCGGCGTTTTCGATTTTATCTTCAAGCGCGCGTCTTTCTTTTTCCGCTTTCCTGTCCGCCTCGTCCTTCAGATACTCCTTCGCCTGCTTTACGGCTTCCCCGGTCTTCTTGCCGTATATCCCGTCATCCTTACCGTTTAAGAAGCCGTATTCGCGAAGCATTTTCTGAAGCGCTTTCACTTCATCCCCGCGCGATCCCGCTTTCAGGGAAAGTTTTTCCTCCGTTTCCGTTTCGGCATCGCCTTCATAAGAAGGAAGCGCTTCTTCCTCCGCAAAGCCTGTCGGCATAAAAAGGCTTCCCAGCGTAATCGTCTCCGGATCCTCCACAACAATATACCCGCATGCAGTCAAAAGCGCCATTGCGATTAAAAGTATCGCAAGCAGCCGTTTTTTCATGTTTGCAACACTCCTGTCTCGAATTGTTTTACGCCTGTTAGACATACATGCGGGGATATTTGTTTCATTTTTTGATGCGGTAATATTTGTATTTTGTTTCTCTTTACAGATACCCGTTCATATCGGAAAGCCTTCCGAACACGAGATCAGGATGAGTGGAAGAGGCCTTCCGCATTTCCTCCGTGGTTTCGCCGCTCATCACGAGGATAGAGAGTATTCCGTTCTGAAGCCCGGTTTCAATATCCGTATAGAGTCTGTCGCCGACCATCGCCAGATCCTTCTCGGCAAGCCCGGTTCTGTTAAGCGCTGCGTCCACAATGCCCCTGTTCGGCTTGCCAACGATCAATTCCGGCCTTCTGAATGCAGAGGCATTGATAAATTCGATAATCGCGCCGATGTCGGGCGCAAAGCCGGTTTCCGTGGGACAGTTGAAATCCGGATGGGTTGCAACGTAGGGAAGCCCGGCTCTTACAAAATCGCATACGTCCGTCATTTTTTTATAATCGAGCGTGGTGTCATACCCGATGATGACCATATCCGGGTTTTCCTGATCGATCGTAATGCCCGCCTCCCGGATTTCTTCCATCAGGAATTCGTTTCCGAGCACAAACGCCTTTTTGTCGGGATATCTGACAGATACCAGATTGGCCGTAGCTTCACCGGATGTGAGGATCTTTTTCCTTTCCACCTCAAGCCCCATCTTTTTGAGCTTTTCCACATAAAACCTTGCGTTGTGCGAGGAATTATTGGTAAGGAACAGAAAATCGCGCCCGGTTTCCTGAACCTTCCTGATAAAATCGACAGAGCCTTCGATCAGCTTTCCGCCCAGATAAAACGTGCCGTCCATATCCAGAAGAAAACACTTTACATTTTCTAATCTTTTCATTTTCCGTTTCCTCAGTCGTCTGCAAATTCAATAAAGCCTTCGTCCATGTCTTCAATTTCGGCAAGGCACTTTACATTATAGCCCGCGCTTAAAACCTTCTCCTTGCCGGGCTGGAAGCTCTTTGAAATCACGATGCCGATGCCTGAAACCTTCGCGCCCGCGCGCTCAATCAGCCTTGCGCCGCCGATCGCCGCTTCGCCGTTGGCGAGAAAATCGTCGATCAAAAGTATGCGGTCATCTTTTTTGATAAACTCGCCCTTCACCGTAAGCTGGTACGAAGTTCTTTTGGTAAAGGAGAATACCTCCGTCTGATAGATTCCCTCGGAAAGGATTGCGGAGGCGGATTTTTTAAAGATCACAAGCGGCACGCCCATCTTCAGCGCCGTCATCGCCGCAGGGGCAATACCACTGGATTCTATGGTGGCAACCTTGGTAATATTTTCGTTTTCAAAAAGGCGTTTGAATTCATCTCCGATTTCGTCCATCAGCTGACAATCCACCTGATGATTTAAAAAAGAATCCACAAGCAGCACGTGCTTGTTGAGCGCCTTGCCGGATTCGCGGATTTTCTTCTTAAGTGCATCCATACCCTATACACCCCTTCATAAAAACTATGCATCATTGTAACGGATGAAAGGAATTCGGTCAACCGCTTTGCCGGAATTTTCTTTTTATCCCGCTCGAAAAACACCTGTTTCTTGACGTAAGAAGGAATATCATGTAAAATAAACTCAAAATGATCTCTATTCAAAGGAGACGGGTCCGCTTGAAAATACATTCAAACCGTTTTACGCTCATAATCCTGCCGTGTCTGATTTTATTTATGCTGTCGCTGTCTTTGCCGCTTGCCGCATTCACGGAGGACGAAGGCCGGCTTTGCGTTCAGGAAAATAAAATCATACTGGCAAAGGGTACTTCAAAAAAAATCGAGTATTCTTTTACCAATGTAGAAAAAGCGCCCCGCGTGACGTTTGCATCCGATCAACCCAAAATTGCCTCCGTGCAGTCGGGAAAAATATACGCCCATAATGCAGGCCAATGCACGATTACGCTCTCATCCGAAACGCCCGAAGGAAAAGTGTTCGCCGCCTCCATTCATGTGGTCGTAGAGATCCCCGTAAGCCGCCTATCCGTTACCCCCGCTCGGATTTCGATTGACGAAGGCGCCTCCTTTGTGATTTCCGCAAAGCTTCTGCCTGCCGACGCTTCAAATACTTCCCTCCTCTTTTCTTCCGATAACGAAAGCGTCGCATCCGTACAGTCGGACGGCACCGTTACCGGAATCGGCAGCGGCGAATGCGTAATTACAGTCACCACAAACGACAGAAATCTGAAAACCCAGAAAACGGAAAATGTAAAAGTTACGGTGCATAAACCGGTAACATATATCTCGCTTACCGGACCTAACGAGGTTGATAAGGGCAAAAAGGTCAATCTGTCCTATGAAATCACGCCCGCTGACGCCTATAACAAAAAGCTGGTCTGGACAAGCTCGGATCCGTCCGTTGCGACGGTGTCGGCGTCGGGACAGGTGCAGGGAAAAAAAGCCGGTATTTGCACGATTACCGCATCCTCTTCGAGCGGAATCGGCGTTTCTTCTTCGCATACGATTCAGGTGATTCAAAAGGCCGAAAAGCTCTCGGCGGACGAAAAAAACATCATCATCACAGAAGGCGGTTTCTTTAAGCAGCATGTGCATATATACCCGGAAGACACGACAAACCGGGCGCTCACATGGTCGTCCGGCAATCCCGAAATCGCATATGCGGATGAAAACGGCGTTATTTCCGCGCTTTCTCCGGGCACTGCAAAGATTTACGCAAAATCATCGGACGGTTCCGATAAATCCATTACATTCACAGTGACCGTGGAACCCAAAGTGCCCGTAGAGATCACCGGCGCAAGAAAGAGCTATATCCGCCCGGACACCATTTATCTGGATATCAAGAACCTCCTTACAAAGCGCGTAGTTACCGGCTTTGATATTTCCGTTGCTTTGTACAACGCCTTCGGCGACAGGATCTATGCCTATCAGGATGTGTTTTCAGCGCCGGAAGGCACGTTCAGAATCTTACCCGGCAAAACCGAAAAAACGGATGAATTCGGCTTTGACATTCCGGGGCTTTCCGCTTGTTCCTATTTTGAAATCAGGATAACGCGCGTATATTTCGAAAAAGGCGAAGAAGCCGAAATCCCCTATGAGTCCCATCCCGCCATTTCCTTCTGGCAGTAATACTGTTTCATATTATATGGGCGTTCTTAAGCTTTTTCCGGCTTTCTCTTGATTTCAAAGGTACAATATGCTATTATATATCCCTAAAATAGATATACCACAACGTACTTCGGAGGTTTATATATGAATGCGATACTGATTCCCGCCTATAAGCCCGATATGAAGCTCGTCGATCTTACCAATCGCCTTCTCACCCATGACGACCTGAAGATGGTAGTCGTAGACGACGGAAGCGGCGAAGCGTTTCAGAACGTATTCCAGGCGCTTGATCCCCGCGTGCATCTGATATCCTATCCCGTAAACAAGGGAAAGGGCGGCGCGCTCAAAACCGGCATCCGCTACATCTACGAAAATATGCCCGAATGCGAACGTCTGGTAACGGCGGATGCGGACGGTCAGCACAAATACGAAGACATTCGAAACGTAATAGACAAGTCGATTGCTTCTCCCGGCGCGCTGATTCTCGGTTCCCGCGAATTCGACGGCAACGTGCCCTTCAGAAGCAAATTCGGCAACTTCATGACCCGTCAGGTATTCGCCATCGCCAGCGGCGTTAAGGTGCGCGACACCCAAACCGGCCTTCGCGGCTTCGACAGAAAGGGCATGGAGGTATTTTTAGACGTACCCGGCGATAGATACGAATACGAAATCAATGTGCTCCTGACGGCTGCCCGCGCGGAGATCCCGATTCAGGAAATCACCATTGAAACTGTATATATCAACGAAAACGAGAGCTCGCACTTCCATCCCATCAAGGATTCCTTCAAGATCTACGCCTGCATTTTGAAGTTTGCGTGTTCTTCGCTCATTTCGTTTGTCGTTGACTATCTTCTGTTCCTTCTGTTCTCATCCTTCTTAGGCACGGTCGTGAGCAACCTCCTCGCCCGTCTGATCAGCGCCAGCGTAAACTTCACCCTCAACCGCAAAGTGGTTTTCAAAGGAAATGAGGACACCATTCCCGCGATTATCAAATATGCCATCCTTGCGCTCATCGTGCTTGCCGTAGACACTGCGATATTAAAGCTTCTTACGGACGTGTTCGGCTGGAACAAAGCGCTTTCCAAGGTCATTACTGAATTCGTAGTATTCCTGATCAATTTCCCCGTTCAGGGACGTATCGTATACAGAAAGCATAAAAACAACTGATGCACGCATAACAAGCGGCGGATGCTTAAGCCAAATGCATCCGCCGCTTGTTTTTGTATTCAATTCGCTTTTCATCCGATCATTCCGGCGAAAGCCTCATCATCGATATCCATGCTTTTCAGGCTCTCGTCCGTGCCCTTACGAATCCATTTCTGGATGAAGGTTCCTGCGCGCATCGCCGCTATGTATCTCTGCATGCCTTCTACGATCAGAAGCTCGCGCCCGTTATACGCAACTTCTACCCTCGCAAGAGACGCGCCCTTTTTCGCTTCGTTTGTCAGAAGCGCTATTTCCTCTTCTTGCGGATACTCGCAGTCCTGAGAAGGCTTTAATACTTTTCCTTCCTTTTCGGCTTCGATGATTGCGTCGATAATCCTTCCGGTATCAAATCTGTCGATGTTGTTGATCATGTAATCGCCGGTTGCGGACAGGCTCATTTCCATCTCAAAGCGCTTTCTGCGCTTCTCGATCTCTTCCTCGGACTCGCCCCTTCCGCGAAGGCGGTTCAGGAGGATTTCCACATCGTCCACATACAGGAAAAGCGACAATACGCGGATTTCGTCCTTCAGCTTCTTTTTAAGCGTGTTCGCGCCCAGTATGTCGATATCCTTAAGCAGCATTTTACCGGTTTTCTTTTTCTGTTCCAGTACGCGCCTGCTGCCGCCGTAAAGGTTTCCGTGAATCCATTCGTGCTCGTAGATCACGCCTTCGTCAATAAGCTTTTGGAATTCCTCCATCGATACGAAATAATAGGGATTTCCCTGACATTCGCCCTCGCGCATATCGCGCGTGGTGAGAGTCTGCATGATATCGTAGTCATCCTTATGCTTGTTAAGCAGATCCCCTATGATCGTATTTTTCCCCACACCGGAACAGCCGACAAACGCAAACAGCATCAAAACCCGCTCCTTCCGACATTTTTAGAGATTATACAAGATGGATTCGTATTTGTCAATTTACTGTACGTAAAACGATGGAAAAACGCGTTGACAGGTTCATAAAGCTTCGTTATAATATAAATAATGCCTTATCGTTACGGGAGTGAACTGCCAATTGAAACAGCGTGTGATCTTCGGCGCTCTCTTTGCGCTTATAACCCTTTCCATGATTGTGTTTTCCACGGCTACGAGAGTGCTTTTCTTCGTTGTCTGCTTCCTGATCGCCTGCTGGGAAATGCGAAAGGCGCTGAAAAAATGCGGCTTTCAGGTAGAATTGTGGCCTGCAGTGGGCATTTGCGTATTCGGAACGGTGCTTTTGTGCCTGAATAAAGCGGGCTATATTTTCCCCGCGTGCATGATCGTTGTGATCGCGCTGTTCGCGCAGATGATACTCACCGGAAAGCCCAACGTGAAAAACGTTTTCGCCACGCTCTCCGTCCTCGTGTATCCGCTCTCGCCGATTCTTTTAATGGTTTACATTTCCGTTCCGATTCACGCGGTCGATCCCATTTGGCCTGCGATATTCTTAAACGCCATTTTCCCCGCCATCGTAAGCGATACCTTCGCGCTTTTCGGCGGCAAAAAGTTCGGAAAGCATAAGCTTTCTCCGCACATCAGCCCCAACAAAACCGTAGAAGGCCTGATCTGCGGCCTTACTGCCGCGCTTCTTTCAGGCATCGCCGTTCACTATATCTTAGTCGCCTTCAGCGCTTCCCTGATTCCCTTATGGGCGGAAATTTTGACCGCTTTTGTTGCCGCCGTAGCGGGCGCATTCGGAGATTTGGCAGCCTCCTCCGTAAAGCGCGAAGCCGGCATCAAGGATTACAGCAATCTGATCCCCGGTCACGGCGGCATGCTCGACCGCGCAGACAGCACGCTGTTCTCCATTCCTGCCTGCTTCATGGTTTACGCATTCTTCATCTAACGAATTAACATACTTTTGCTTTCGTATTCACCCCCGCCCATGGTATACTAAACCTTGTGATATCGGGCGGTCCGCTGGCGAAAAATCACCGCTTATGAACGCCCTAATAGGAAAGGAGGATATCGCAAATGAATGAAATCATCCGTTCCATCGAGAATGCGCAGCTGCGCGCGGATCTCCCCAAGTTCAACATCGGCGACACTGTAAAGGTACAGGTTAAGGTTGTTGAAGGCAACCGCGAGCGCCTGCAGGCGTTTGAGGGCGTTGTTATCGCCCGCCGCAACGGCTCCTGCCGTGAAACGTTCACCGTTCGCCGCACGTCCTATGGCGTTGGCGTAGAGCGTACGTTCCCGCTGCATTCGCCCCGTGTGGACAGCATTACCGTTACCCGCAAAGGTAAGGTTCGCCGCGCTAAGCTGTACTATCTGCGTCAGCGCAGTGGTAAGGCCGCCAAGGTCAAGGAAGCTTAACACACATAAACAAAGGCCGCTACATGCGGCCTTTGTTTTAGTTCTGAGATTAAATATAAGGAATAGGTGCTTCTATGCCTGAAATTAACTGGTATCCGGGTCATATGGCGAAAACGCGCCGCATACTTGTCGACCAGGTTCGCTCCGTCGACGCCGTAATCGAGCTTTGCGACGCGCGCGCCCCGCAAGCTACGCGAAATCCCGATCTTATTGATATAGCAAGAGGCAAGAATCATTTTCTTGTCATGAATAAATGCGACCTTGCAAACGAAGCCGCTACCCGCGCGTGGACGGAGTATTTTAAGTCCCGTGGCATTGAATCCGTCAAATTTCAGTCCACAAACGGCAAGGCGAAAGATATGTTCCGCCTGATTGAAACCGCAGCCAAACCGGCGGTTGACCGCATGAAGGCCCGCGGCGCAAATAAAACCGTTCGCGTAATGGTTGTGGGTATTCCAAACGTAGGAAAGTCCACATTCATCAATAAGCTTCGCGGTCAGGCAATCGCAAAAGCCTCCGACCGCCCCGGCGTAACGCGCTCGAATCAGTGGGTAAAGGTAGGCCCCTATCTCGAGCTGCTGGACACCCCCGGCATGCTCTGGCCGAAGCTCGAAAATCAAAAATCCGCCAAGCTCCTCGCCTATCTCGGCTCCATCCGCGATCAGATTATGGACGGAGAAGAGCTCGCGGGCGAGCTCCTTAAGCTCCTTTTATCGATTGCAAAAAACGATACGCTTGCAAGGTATAAGCTCCCCGAAAACGCGGATGCGCTTCTTCCCGAGCAAGTTCTCGAATGCGCATGCAAGGGGCGCGGCTGGCTGCTTTCCGGCGGCAGATTCGATACCGAACGCGCAGCCGGCGTAATTCTGGACGAGTTCAGAGGCGGAAAAATCGGTAAAATCACGCTGGAATGGCCGGAGGGAAAATAAATGGCAAGAGAAAGCGCCGAGGAAAAACTGATCAGAATGACGGAGATTGAGCGCGAAATCGCGCTTTCCTACCCCTCCTGCCCCATCGCCGGTATCGACGAGGTCGGGCGCGGGCCGCTTGCCGGGCCTGTGGTTACGGCCTGCGTAAGCATACCCTTTTCAAAGCTGATTCCGGGTGTCGACGATTCCAAAAAGCTATCCGAGAAAAAGCGCGAATCGCTGTATCCCTTGATCATCGAAAACGCAAGGTATTCAAAAACCGCATGGATTACACCCGGAGAAATCGACGAGATCAATATACTGAACGCAACGAAAAAAGCGATGGAAATCTGCGCTTCCGATCTCGCCGGCGCAGTTTTTCTCGTGGATGCGGTTACCGGCATATCTCTTCCGGGACATATCAAATCGCTTGTTCACGGCGACGCAATCAGCTACATGATCGCCGCCGCTTCCATCGTCGCCAAGGTGGAAAGAGACAGATATATGGTGGAGCTTGACCAAAGATACCCCATGTACGGCTTTATCAGAAACAAAGGCTACGGAACAAAGGAGCATATCGAAGCGATCCGCACCTTCGGCCCCTGTCCCGAGCACAGAATGTCCTTCATTCGGAAATTCCTTCCCGCGTCTAAAGTATGAGCGGTCATATACTGGGCGTTCAGGGCGAAGCAGCCGCCTATAAATTCATCAAAGACGCAGGCATGCGCCCGCTTGCAAAAAACTACAAAAAGCGCTCCGGCGAAATCGATATCATCGCACGAGATAAAGACGCGATTGTTTTTATCGAAGTAAAGACGCGTTCAAGAGATTCTTTCGGTTCTCCGGAGGCTGCGGTAACGCGCTTTAAGCAGCGTTCAATCGTAAGAACTGCGCTTATATACCTTAAAGAAAATAAGCTCCTCAGCGCCAAAATCCGCTTCGACGTGATAGCGATCAGCGGTGAAAATGTTAAACATATCAAAAATGCGTTTGACGCTACGGAGCTTTTATGAACCAAATACGTCCAAAATCCGTCCATATTTATAGAAGGATTTTTTTGTTCGCTTATGGAATTAAATTATCATAATATCTGAATGAGGTTTTATTATGCGTAAATTCATCTCCGTCATTTCTGCGGTTTTGCTTTTGTTTATGCTTTTTGAGGGAGCGCTTTCAGAGAATCTGATCGAAAACGCTTCATTTTCTTCTTTCCAAAAGGATGGCTCCCCCTCGTCATGGTATCAGGATTCGTGGGACGCCACGCTCTCGGAATACAAAATCATCACCCATGAAAACGGAAAGCAAAGCGCGTATATATATAATTTCAGCGAAAATGACGCGAGATGGGTTCAGGAAGTTCCGGTAGAAGCGAACTCCTTTTATAAGATTACTTGTCTTGTAATGGCGGAGGATATAAAGGGCAGCGGACGCGGCGCAACGATATCCATTATCACAAATAAATCCATCCATTCCGACTCACTTTTTGATACCAATGGCGAATGGAAGGAACTCGTTCTGTACGGAAAAACCGGTAATAAACAGAAAAACATCCTCGTCGCCGGCCGCATCGGCGGCTACGGCGCAGTAGCGACCGGAAAAGCCTGGTTTACAAATTTTTCCGTTGAAAAGCTGGATTCCCCGCCCGACGGCATCATCCCCGTATCCTTTGAAGACAGCCGGACCGTATCCTATTCCAGCTCATACGATAACGATACGCAGGCTCCCAAGCGCAATACCCAAACCCTGCTGCTTCTGGCCTTTATCTGTCTTCTCTTGTTTTTTATGGCCTTTACGTCCATACGGCGTTCTCTTTCAGCGAAAACCGATCTTCTCAAAAAAGATGCGCCCTCTTCCTGCGCCATCATAACGACCGCCGCCTTTTTCTTTATCGCATTCCTGCTGCGCGTATATTTTGCCGTAGCCTATCGTGGCTATTATGTCGACGTTACCAATTTCCTGGCCTGGGGCGAAAGCTTTTTAACCTCCGGCGCATCCTTCTATACCCTTGCGGGGCTTCACGACTATCCTCCGATGTATATGTTCGTGCTGGCGCTTGAAAGCCTGCTTCGCCATATCACCGGCGTATCGTACAATTCTCCCGCCCACATATTAATGATAAAGCTTGCCCCGATCTTTGCAGACCTCATTTTTGCATTGATCATATACCGTATTTTCAGCAAAAAAGCCTCTCATACCATAAGCCTTATTCTTTCGGCATTCATACTGTTTAATCCCGCCTATATCACCGACAGCGCCGCCTGGGGACAGGTAGACAGCGTGCTGGCGCTGTTAATCGCGCTTACGGTTCTTTACGCTGCCAAAGGCAAATGGAAAATCGCGCTGCCCGTATATGCCGCAGCCGTTCTTACCAAGCCGCAGGCGCTGCTTTTCGGACCTGTGGGCCTTGCGGCGCTCGCAATGGACGCATACAGCCACAAAAAGGACAAAAAGTACTTAAAAAACATTCTCATAAGCGTTTTTATGGTCCTGGGCGTTTTGTACGTTGTATCCGCGCCCTTCGCATTCTACGAAGAAATCCATGTAAACGGCGGCTTATCCGTGTTTTCGGTGTTTGCGCCGATTCGCTGGATGATCGAATTGTATACCTCGACCGCGTCGGGATATGAGTATATCACAGTAAACGCGCTCAACCTGTATACGCTTTTGGACATGAACTGGCGCCCGATGGACGCTTGCGGCTGGCTGACGACGCTCTCATGGATACTTTTCGCGCTTTCCTATGTCTGCGCAATTGCGCTCCAGATTTTTTCAAAATCCAGGAAAAGCCTCTTCCTGACCGGCGCGGTCGTCATATCGCTCATATTCGCATTCGCGCCGATGATGCACGAAAGATACCTTTTCCCCGTGCTGGCGCTGGTTCTGCTGGCGTATAGCGAATACGGCGACAAACGCCTTCTTTACGTGTTTTTCTCATTTACCATTACGCAGTTTTTGAATCAGGCGCTCGTACTCCAGTGCGGTATGGCTCAGGATTATACGCATTTGGGTCATCTTGACAACTCGGAGGTTATGACTAACTCCGTATTCAGTGCCGTAAACATTCTGACCACCCTGTATCTTTCCTACATTTCCGTTGATATCCTGATCCTTAAGCATACTTCGCCCCTGCTTCCGTTTAAAAATACTTCCGCCCCGATTCTCGAAAAGCCTTCCGATCACCGCCTTCACATGCGCAGAATCGATTATATTCTGATTCTGGCAGTGACCTTCGTTTATTCCTTCCTGGCCTTTTTCAATCTCGGTACGCTGAAAGCGCCCGAGACCTATTGGAAGAACACCGATTACCAGGAGACGGTCGTATTGGATCTTGGCGAGGTGCGCACCTTCCGCATGACCTATTACGGCGGCATATCAAGCGCGCCCTTTACCGTCGCACTTTCAAACGACGGCGAAAACTGGACGGAAGAGAATTACGCGGTCTACAGCGAAGGCGATATCTTCCGCTGGATCTGGTATGCGCCGAAGAGCAAGCAAAACGGCAGTTTCATAAACGCCTCCTATAACACCGATACGCATATCGATACGGGAGTCGGCGGCGCTTGTGTCGCCTATCCCTCCTATCAGGAGCAGTATCCCCTTCAGACCGCGCGTTTTGTACGCCTGACTGCAGAGGGAATCGGGCTTCCGCTTCATGAAGTGGGTTTCTGGAACGTAGAGACGGAGACGCTGTATCCCGTAGTCAGCGTAAAAGGCAGCGTTCCCGAAAACCATCCCGAATACCTGATCGACGAGCAGGATACCGTCGCCTTTACGCCCAGCTACTTTAACGGCACCTACTTTGACGAAATCTATCACGCAAGAACCGCCTACGAATTCATAAACGAGATGTCGGTGCTTGAATGGTCGCATCCGCATCTCGGAAAAATACTGATCATGCTGGGTATTGAAATCTTCGGCATGAATCCGTTCGGCTGGCGCTTTATGGGCGCGCTGTTCGGCGTACTCATGCTGCCCGCAATGTATCTTTTGATCAAGCAGCTCACCAAGAGCACCAAGCTGTCATTCTTCGGCATGTTCTTTATGGCCGTAGATTCCATGCACTTTACGCAGTCCCGAATCGCGACGGTCGACAGCTATGCCGTGTTCTTTATCATGATGATGTATCTGTTCATGTTCCGGTATTATCAGATGAATATGCACAGGGAACGCCTGATCGATACCTTCAAACCGCTTGGGCTTTCGGGTCTTTTCATGGGCTTTGCCTGCGCAAGCAAGTGGATCGGCATGTATGCGGGCGTCGGTCTCGCCGTGATTTTCTTTACGAGCGTCACCCAAAGGTATTTGGAATTCAGAAAAGCCAAAAACGAGATACGCGGCAAAAAAGGCGGAAAAGCCGGAATCGAAGACGAATACATTCTCGGTTTCCCGATGAGAATCATACTGACCTTTGCTTTCTGTATCCTCGTATTCATTATAATTCCCGCGCTTATTTACTTTTTATCCTACTACTGGCATTTCGCGCCGTTAGGGAAATTCAATTTTGATCACGTATGGGATATGCAAAAGCAAATGTTCAACTATCACGCAGGTCTTTCGGGAGACACGCACACCTTCCGCTCGCCCTGGTACGAATGGCCGCTTGTCGGTCGTCCGATGTGGTATTATTCCTCCGACGTACATTTCCTGGGCTACGGAATCGTGTCCTCGATTTCCTGTATGGGAAATCCCATCGTGTGGTGGACGGGCGCAGCGATGCTTATTGTAATGCTTGTGATGCTTGCGTTTGGCAGAAAGTTCAACCACAATTATTTCCTGATTGCCATCGGCTTTGCTTCTCAGTTCCTGCCCTGGGTGCTGGTTCCGCGTTCCACCTTCATCTATCACTATTTTGCAAGCGTGCCTTTCATCATATTAGCCTCCGCGCTCGTATTCGAACGGTTTGAAAAGATCGACAAATACGCAGCCAGAATCACAGGCGTAATACTGATGAGCGCGGCGCTGGTCGTGTTTATCATGTTCTACCCGCTGGAATCCGGTTATCCCTGCGACTACGATTACGCACTTATGCTCCGCTGGTTTGACTGGTACAATTTTGCGCTTCAGTAAAGCGCCGGAAAGAAGTTGAATGTATGCTATCCACAACGCTTTGCTACGGCCTTGGCGGCATAGATGGCCTTCAGATTACGGTCGAAGTAAACCTTTCCAGCGGACTTCCGATGTTTGACATCGTAGGTCTTCCGGACGCCGCCGTAAAGGAAGCGAGAGAGCGAATCCGCGCCGCTCTCAGAAACTGTGGCTATTCGTTTCCGGAGGATCGGATCACCGTAAATCTCGCGCCCGCCGATCTCAAAAAGGAAGGTCCTTCGTTTGATCTTCCCATCGCCATTGCCATCCTTGCATGCTCGCACCGTGTAAACCCGATCGCCATCAGAGATATCGCCATCCTCGGCGAGCTTTCTCTGGACGGCTCCGTGCGCCCGATTCGCGGCGCACTCCCGATGGCGATATCCGCGCGCACACACGGCGTGAAAAAGATGATACTGCCGGATGGAAACAGCAGCGAAGTCAGCTGCATAGACGGTATCGAGCTGATTCCCGCGCGAAATCTTACGCAGGTGGTACGGCATCTGTCGGGCGAAGAGAAAATACCGCCGATCGAAGCGGCAGCATATTCCCAACTCCTTAAAAACCGCGAGTACTCTTCCGATTTCCGCTTTGTCAAGGGACAGAGAAGCGCCAAGCGCGCGCTGGAAATTGCAGCTGCCGGCGGGCATAACGTGCTGATGGTAGGTCCCCCAGGCTCCGGAAAAACGCTGATGGCACGCTGCATGCCCTCAATTCTCCCCGACATGACCTTTGACGAAGCGCTCGTCTCCACGCGCATTCATTCCGTCGCAGGCTGCGCGCCGGAAAGCGGCCTTCTCACCGAGCGTCCGTTCCGCTCTCCCCACCACACTGCCTCCCATGTTTCTCTGGTCGGCGGCGGCGTACACGCAGTTCCCGGCGAAATCAGCAAGGCGCATAACGGCGTACTGTTTTTGGACGAACTTCCCGAATACAAAAGGGACGTGCTGGAAGCCCTAAGGCAGCCCATGGAAGACGGATTTGTGAGCATCACCCGCGTAAGCGCGCAGAGCACCTATCCTTCCGAATTCATGCTCATCTGCTCCATGAATCCCTGTCCCTGCGGACATTACGGCTCCAGAACCCATGAATGCCGCTGCTCCTCCGCTGAAATCCGAAGATATCTGAGCAGAGTATCCGGGCCGCTGCTCGATAGAATCGATATGCATATCGAAGTGGAATCGATTCCCGCAGAAAGGCTGAGCGAGGAAAAAGAAGCGGAAGCATCGTGCGAAATCAGAAAGCGCGTCGAGGAAGCAAGAGCGTTTCAGAGGCAGCGCTATGAAAACAGCAAAATTTCCTGCAACGCCCGTTTAGGCGCCCAGAATATTCATGAGTTTTGTAAATTGGCCCCCGACGCAAGGAAAATGCTTTCAATGGCTACGGAAACTATGGGGCTTTCCAACCGCGCGTTCACCCGCATTATCAAAGTTGCCCGAACGATTGCAGACCTTGAAAAAGAAATGGTCATCAACCAGACGCACATCGCCGAAGCGCTTCAGTACCGCTCCATTGATGACAAATACTGGCATTAAGGGTGTCTACTATGGATTATGAATTATACGAGCAATACTGGATATGGCTCAGCGCAGTCGCCGGCATGACGCCCAAGAAGTTTTATCATCTTATTTCCCTGACGGGAGATGCGAGAGCGGTATGGGACGAGCCTCAAAGCGTTAAAGACGCGCTCGACGATAAAACCTATCAGGCGCTTTTGTCCGCCCGAAATGAACGCACCTTCTATCAGCTGTTTGCAAATCTTGAAAAAAGCGGCGCTGCAGCAGTCACAAGGCTTGGCGACTTATACCCTGCGCGGCTTAACACCATATTTGATCCGCCGCCCACACTCTATGTGCGCGGAAATATCGACCTCAACTTCGATAAGGCGGTTTCAATCGTCGGAACGAGAGTTCCTTCTATGGACGGAAAGCGCGCGGCAAGCGATTTTTCCGAAACCCTGGCCTCGGAAGGCGCAGTGATTGTGAGCGGTCTTGCCAGAGGCATCGATACCTGCGCACATAAAGCATGTCTGAAAGCAGGCGGGCGCACGGTCGCCGTATTGGGCAGCGGTCTTAACTGCATCTATCCCAGTGAGAACACAAATCTTGCCAATGAAATTGTTGATAACGGCGGCGCTGTGGTCTCCGAGATGCAGCTGGACGACGGCCCGCAGAAATGGTCCTTCCCCGCGAGAAACCGCATCATTTCCGGGCTTGCACCGTGCGTGTTGATCGTTGAGGGCAAGAAGAATTCCGGCGCTATGATCACTGCGTCAGACGCCGTGGATCAGTCCCGCGAGGTATATGCAATTCCCGGTTCCATCTATTCCCCGCTGGCAGAAGGCCCCAACATACTTATTCAAAACGGCGCGTTCCCGGCGGTCAGTCCCTGGGACATTATCGAAGCACAGCGCTGGGGGAACCGCCCAAGCGAAAACACAAAGAAAAAAGCAAACGCCGAGTTAAGTCACGAAGAAGAAAAAATTGTAAAATCCATCAAAAATCAGGCGCTTACCTTCGACGAAATCGCAAATCAGACGGGATTTTCTGCCTCAATCTTAAATTCCCACTTGACAATGCTGATTCTAAGAGGAATAATAGTAAAGGCGCCCGGAAATTTGTACCGGGCCTATTGATCGAATGAATCCGGAGGGAACGAAATGACCTACAAGCTCGTCATCGTCGAGTCGCCCGCAAAGGCGCGCACCATCTCAAAATATCTGGGCCGCGGATATAAGGTGGAGGCGTCTCAGGGACACATACGGGATCTTCCCAAGTCTCAGTTGGGCGTAGACGTTGAAAATAACTTTGAGCCGAAATATATCACCATCCGCGGACGCGGCGATATTCTTACCCGCATCCGCAAGGACGCCAAAGGCGCAAGCAAGATTCTGCTCGCGACAGACCCTGACCGCGAAGGAGAAGCCATTAGCTGGCATCTCGCCACCCTTTTAGGCGTTGATCCCACGCAGGCATGCCGCATCGAGTTTCATGAGGTTACCAGCAAGGCCGTAAAAGCGGCGGTGAAAAATCCGCGCCCGGTCGATCTGAAACTCGTCGACGCGCAGCAGGCAAGGCGCGTTCTCGACCGCCTTGTGGGATATAAAATCAGTCCGCTTCTCTGGCAGAAGGTTCGCAAAGGCCTTTCCGCCGGACGCGTGCAGTCCGTCGCCGCCTCTATGATATGCGAGCGCGAAAATGAAATCAATGCATTTGAGCCGGAGGAATACTGGTTCGTTGAAGCGGAATTCGTAAGCGGGAACACCACGTTCTCCTCAAGGTATGTGGGAACGCCCGATGAAAAGAAAGAACTTGCCAACGAAAAAGACGCCGCAAATGTATTAAACGAAATTCAGAATCAAACCTTCAGCGTATCAAGCCTCAAATATGCCGATCGCAAAAAGCATCCTGCGCCCCCCTTCACCACCTCAAACCTTCAGCAGGAAGCTTCCCGCAAGCTGAATTTCTCCACCAGCAAGACCATGCAGATCGCCCAGCAGCTCTATGAAGGCGTGGACATCGAAGGCGTTGGCACACAGGGTCTGGTTACCTATATCCGTACCGACAGTACGCGCATCTCCGACGACGCGCTTTCAGCGCTTCGCGATATGATTAAAGAAAAATACGGCGAAAAATATCTCCCCGAGACGCCGAATGTATACAAAAGCCGTAAAAACGCACAGGACGCGCATGAAGCCATCCGGCCGACCGATATATCCATCCGCCCCGAAAACCTCAAGGGCGCAATATCAAACGATCAATACAAGCTATATAAGCTGATTTTCGACCGTTTTGTCGCAAGTCAGATGACAAACGCCGTTTACGATACGCTGACGGCGGAAATCTCGTCAGAAACCGCACTTTTCAGGCATTCGAGCCAGAAGCTGCGTTTTGCGGGCTTCACCGCCGTATACGAAGAAGGCATCGACGATGCAGGTGAAGAAACCGACACCCGCATGCCCAAGCTCAGCGAAAACGATACCGTGCTTCTAAAGGACGCCCAAAGCGAGCAGCATTTTACTCAGCCTCCCTCCCGCTACACTGAAGCTTCTCTTGTCAGAGCGCTGGAAGAAAAGGGCATCGGCCGTCCCTCCACATACGCGCCTACGATCTCAACGATCATCGCGCGCGGCTATGTATCCCGCGAAAAGAAGCGCTTGTACCCCACGGAGCTTGGAAATGTGGTAAACGATATGATGTCGAAATCCTTCCCGGACATCGTAGATATTCAGTTTACCGCAGATATGGAAAACAAGCTCGATCAGGTAGAAGCAGGCGAAGCAAACTGGCGTGAAATCATTTCCGATTTCTACGGCCCGTTTGAAAAGACGCTGAAGGCCGCCGAGGCTTCCATTGAGAAGATCAAGGTGGAAGACGAAGTGAGCGATGTGCCGTGCGAAAAATGCGGCGCAATGATGGTATATAAAATGGGGCGCTTCGGAAGATTCCTGGCTTGTCCCCGTTTTCCCGAATGCAGATATACGCAGACACTTTTAAAGACCATCGATACGCCCTGCCCCGAGTGCGGGTCAAAGGTAATCGAGCGCATGAGCAAAAAGGGACGCAAATTCTACGGCTGCGAACGCTATCCCGAGTGCCAGTATGTATCATGGGATATGCCGGTGGATGACCTTTGCCCCAACTGCTCCGGCCACATGGTATTAAAACGCGCAGCGAAGGGCGCTATGGCGCACGTATGCGTAAATCCCCATTGCCAAACGCGCGTTGTGATCGAAAGCAATAAGGATGAAGACAATGAATAATACGGTAAAAGTTATCGGCGCGGGACTGGCAGGCTGCGAAGCCGCATGGCAGCTGGCAAAGCGCGGAATCAATGTGACGCTTTATGAAATGAAGCCCGTCAAGTATTCCCCGGCGCACAAAATGGAGGGCTTTGCCGAGCTCGTATGCTCAAATTCCCTGAAGGCCGAGCACCTTACCAACGCATCCGGCCTTTTGAAGGCGGAGATGCGCCTGTTGGACAGTCTTGTTTTGCAGGCTGCGGAAAAAGCCCGCGTTCCCGCCGGCGGCGCACTTGCGGTAGACAGAGACGTGTTTTCATCCTTCATCACCAATGCCATGCAGCAGCACCCGCTGATTGAAATCCGCAGGAAAAAAGTGGATGAAATTCCCGATTCTCCCGTAATTATTGCAACCGGCCCTTTGACGGACGACGCTTTGGCCGACGCGATAACCGCGCTTCCAGGTTTTCAGGCGCTGCACTTTTTTGACGCCGCCGCGCCGATTGTCACCTACGAATCCCTGAATCTGGATAAGGTATTCCGCGCATCGCGCTATGATAAGGGCTCCGATTATCTCAACTGCCCGATGGATGAAGATGAGTACAACCGATTTTACGACGCGCTTGTCGAGGCCGAGCTTGCTCCGCTTCACGATTTCGATAAGAAAATGGTGTTTGAGGGCTGTCTCGCCGTAGAAATCCTCGCATCGCGCGGCCGTCAGACGCTCGCTTTCGGTCCGTTAAAGCCGGTAGGACTGGTAGACCCCAGAACCGGAAAAGCGCCGTATGCAAACGTGCAGCTGCGCCAGGACAATGAATCCGGAACGCTTTATAATCTGGTTGGATTCCAGACGCGCCTCAAATGGGGCGAACAGAAGCGCGTGTTCTCCATGATTCCCGGGCTTGAGAACGCCGAATTTGCCAGATACGGCGTAATGCACAGAAATACATACCTGAATAGCCCCGATGTTCTTACCGATAATTACCGTTTGAAGGACAATCCCTTCTTCCGCTTCGCCGGGCAGATTACAGGCGTGGAAGGATATATGGAATCCGCATCCAGCGGCCTTGTGGCGGGGCTTACAATGGCCAAGAGAATACTGGGCGAAGAAGAGCCGGTATTTCCCGACACGACCGTTATCGGCGCGCTTGCAAAGCATGTGAAGACTCAGACCGCCAATTTCCAGCCGATGAATTCGAATTTCGGCATCCTCTCTCCCATGCAGGAGCGCATACGCGGCAAGCGAAACCGCTATGAGAAGATGGCGGAGAGGTCCTTAAACGAAATGAACAGCATTATTGAAACGTATAAGCTCTAATGGAGGAAGAAATGACAGAATTTCGCGGAACAACCATTTGCGCCGTTATGCGTGACGGCGAGATCGCCGTCGCAGGAGACGGACAGGTAACCATGGGCGAAAGCGTCGTAATGAAAAACGGCGCGAAGAAGGTTCGCCGCATTTACAACGGCAAGGTCGTAATCGGATTTGCAGGCGCCGTCGCGGATGCGTTCGCGCTGAGCGATAAATTCGAAGGAAAGCTTACCCAGTTTTCCGGAAATCTTCAGAGAGCGGCCGTAGAGCTTGCGCAGGATTGGCGCATGAACAAGGAAATGCGTCAGCTTCAGGCGCTTATGATCGCCTGCGATAAAAATAATCTTCTGATGATCTCCGGTACCGGCGAAGTCATCGAACCCGACGACGGCATACTCGCCATCGGAAGCGGCGGAAATTTCGCGCTTGCAGCCGCAAGAGCGCTTATGGAGAATACCTCCCTTACCGCAAAAGAAATCGCAGATAAGGCGCTTCACATCGCTTCGTCCATATGCGTATACACAAATGACCACATCATCGTTGAGGTAGTATAAAAATGAATACACTGACTCCCAAACAAATCGTCCGCGAGCTTGACCGATATATCATCGGTCAGGACGAAGCCAAACGCGCTGTAGCCGTGGCACTTAGAAACCGCTATCGCCGCATGCAGCTTCCCGAAGATATCCGCGAAGAAGTAACGCCGAAAAATATACTGATGGTAGGCCCCACGGGCGTTGGAAAAACAGAGATTGCACGGCGGCTTGCAAAGCTTGTCGACGCGCCGTTTGTAAAGGTGGAAGCCACCAAATTCACCGAAGTCGGCTATGTAGGACGCGATGTGGAATCCATCATCCGCGATCTTACCGAAGCCGCCATTCGCCTTGTAAAACAGCAGCAGACGCAGCTCGTTCACGATATGGCGCTTCAGGCCGCCGAGAACAGGCTGGTAGAATTAATCGTAAAACCCATTAAAAAGAAGGCCAATCCCATCGATCTGATCCTCGGAAATCATCCAAAGGAGCCTGAGCTTCCTGCAGATGAAAAGCAGAAGCTTTCTGTCAGGAGAGAAGACGTAAGACGCGCGCTTTTAAACGGCGAGCTTGAAGACACGCTGGTCGAAGTGGAGGTTGAGGAAATCACCCCCAGAAGCGATATCCCGGGCATGGACATGAACATGAACGACGTGCTGGGAAGCGTGCTTCCGAAAAAGACGAAATTACGAAAGGTACCCGTTCGCGAAGCAAGGCGCATTCTCACAAGCGAAGAAGAAAACACCATGATCGATATGGACGCCGTGTACACCGAGGCCATTTCCCGCGTCGAGCAGCATGGCATCGTGTTCCTGGATGAAATCGACAAGGTGGCCGGCCGCGGCGGCGGGCATGGTCCCGACGTATCCCGCGAGGGCGTGCAGAGAGATATTCTGCCAATCGTAGAAGGCTCCACCGTAACCACCAAATACGGCCCGGTAAAGACCGATCACATACTCTTTATCGCCGCCGGCGCTTTCCATGTATCAAAGGTCACCGATCTCATCCCCGAGCTTCAGGGACGCTTCCCCGTTCGCGTAAACCTGAATCCCTTGACGGTGGAAGACTACCGGCGCATACTCACCCAGCCTGAAAACGCGCTGATCCGCCAGTATCAGGCGCTTATGAAGGTAGACGGCGTAGACCTGATATTTGATGAAAGCGCGACCGAGGTCATCGCGGAATACGCATGGCGCGCCAATGAAAACAGCGAAAACATCGGCGCAAGACGGCTTCACACCGTGCTTGAGCAGATTTTGAACGACATCGCCTTCAATGCCGGCGGCGGCGACGCACCGGAGATTCAGGTAATCGTAAACGCCGAATACGTAAAGGCGCAGATCAAGGGCGAAGTCAGAGACGCGGATCTTCATAAATATATTCTCTGAAAACCGTATAAAATACTTCCTTCCG
Organism: Clostridia bacterium; assembly: GCA_017396845.1. GTDB lineage: Bacteria > Bacillota > Clostridia > Christensenellales > Aristaeellaceae > SFHK01. Next base: position 20,480 of record JAFQKQ010000088.1, on the reverse strand, counting down.
GCACAGAATACCGTAACGGATTCTATACCGGGAGGTTTATTATGCTCGCAATTATCATGGCAGGCGGCGAAGGCGAACGATTAAGACCCCTCACCTGCACAAAACCCAAGCCCATGCTTCCGCTACTTGATAAGCCGATACTGTATCATACATTTCAGCTTCTGAAAAAGCACGGCATTAAGAAAGCCGCGCTTACGCTGGGTTATCTTCCCGATCAGATTACAGATGAATTTGAAGATGGAGAGGATATCGGAATAGAGCTTCAATACTACCATGAAAAAACGCCGCTTGGAACAGCCGGCGGCGTTAAGCTCGCTTCCGATTTTCTTAGAGAAACTTTTATCGTTTTGTCCGGCGACGGCGTAACCGATATGGATCTTAAAAGAGCCGTTGAGTTTCATAAATCAAAGGGCGCGCTTGCCACAATCTGCGTGACAAGAGTAAGCGACCCTACGGAATACGGGCTTGTGAATATGGATCAGGACGGCAAAATCACATCGTTTTCCGAAAAACCTGCATGGGGGTTTGTGGACAACGATACGGCAAACACTGGCATATACATTATGGAACCGGAAGCGCTTAAGTATATTCCCGATCACACGCCCTTTGATTTCGGGAAAGATCTCTTCCCCATGCTGCTTAACAAGGGAAAAGCCATATACGGTTTTGTATCCGATGCATACTGGTGCGATATCGGAGACGTGAGCGCCTATATAAAAGCCAATATGGATGCGCTATACGGACAGATTTCCACAATAGAAGCGCCTTTCAATACGGTTATCCGAATGCCCGGAGCCATCATTGACGAGCATACGGAAATTAAGCCGCCGGCGTTCATCGCAAGCGGCGTAAGAATCTATAAAAATGTGCGCATCAGCGAAGGCGCAGTGATCGGAAGCGGTACGGTAATCGAAGAAGGCGCGTCCGTCAAAAGAAGCGTCGTGATGAACGGCGCATCGATTGGAAGCGGCTGCCAGCTCCGTTCCTGCATAATATCGGAAAATGTGCGCCTTGATTCAGACGCGAGCGCATTTGAAGACTCGGTAATCGCGCACGGCGCCGTCATCGGAAGCCGAGCATCCGTTTCTCCCGGCGTTCGTATCTGGCCGTATAAACAGATTCGCGAGGGGCGCAGCGTCCGAGAAAACGTGATCTGGGGACAGCAGTCGCATCCTGTAACAGCGGGCGCAAGGATAAATATAAAAACGCCCGAAGAAGCCTGCCGCGCAGCCCGTGCGCTCGCATGGAAAATGCAGATCAAAACGGCGCTCGTCGGGAAAAGCGCTTCCGCTGTTTCCGCATCACAGGCGGAAGCCTTTTCAGCAGGTTTGTCCTCCTCCGGCGTTCAGGTATACGAAACCGGCGAATGCACACTCCCCCAGCTTCGCTTCGCCCTCTCCTGTATGCAGACGGACGCTGCGTTTTACGTTCCTGAAGGCGCTGTAACGCCGATCCGGCGGGATTTGACTTACTACTTGGCAGGACGGGAAAAACGGGCGTTAGAGGCGGTTCTGAGCCGTCAGAGCATGCCGCAGGCGTATACCGGAATCATTCGGCATAAAGAACGCGCCGGAAGAATCGACTTAAGCTATCTTGCCTTTTTAAAAAGCGCGGCGTTCGGCTCCGTAAGGCGGCTTCATGCGGCGGTATACTCACAAAGAGAACAGCTGCTCTATCTCGCCGACCGCGCATTTTCCGCTTCCGGCTTCTCCGCGCGCGTCGAATGGGAAGAGGAACTGATGGAACTAAACGAGCACGAGATTGGAATATACCTTTCCAATGACGGCGAAACCTGTGATTTTGCATCAAACAGCGGTATGCTGGACGAAGCGGAAAAGGAACTCCTCATTTGCTGGGCGCTTCTTGAAAGCGGCGAAAAAACCATCTATGCGCCGCCCTCTTCTACAAGAGCGGCGATTGGCTTTATAAAAAATACCGGTGCGAACCTCGAATACGCCATTGACGACGCTTCCTGGGCAAAAAGCCTGATTGATCATTCCCCGCATCAGTTTCACATGCGGTTCGACGGTCTTTTTATGGCGCTCAACATTCTTTCGCATCTGAACGACAAACAGCTTTCCCTTTCGGATTTCGTAAAGCAGCTTCCAAAGGTTAAGCGCATAAAAAGAAGGCTGCATGTAGATTTCCTGAACAGAGGCAAAACCATGCAGGCCATATCGAATAATACGCCTTCGATCTTTACGCGCAGCAATATGTTCTATGAAAGCAAAAACGGCTGCGCATGGATACAGCCGGAGGAAGACAGTCCGTATATCACCGTTACGGCGGAATCCATGAAAGCGGAATTCGCAGAGGAGATTTGCGGTATATTTTCGGACATCATCGAAAAAGCAGCTTTGGACGAATAAAAAAAGCGGAAGCGGGAAAAACCCGTTTCCGCTGAATTTTTATCCTTCCGCGTTTCCCTCCGGATAAAGCAGGGCGATCATACTGCCGAATCCCGGAATTGCATATGAGAGATGCTCTTTTATATGACCGAAAAAGCGTTCAATATCGCCTTTGATCAGATCCGTGACTTTTCCGTCTTCGCCGATCAGGCTTACGATATTGATGTTCTCTTCCATTTCAAACGCGCTGATCACATCGTCCTCGACAACTCCGAGCATTACGCTTACATTTCCGGTAAGCCCGAGATTGGTGGCAAGCGTAATCTTTCCGTATTCGCTTTCTTCGCCTTCCACATCCTCAATCACGCCGCTGTATTCCACAGCCGCCTGAACGCCGTTAAAATACGTATTCACCCAAATATCCCTGTAGGACGATCGATCGGACGCATATACGAGATTGAATTCATACATCTCCTGATTGATCTGGGCGCTTGTATAGAATTCCCTGCGTGAAGTATTGTTTGCGTCATCATCCTGATTGGTATACAGTATCATAAACGAAGGGATTTCGTTTGTGAGTATTCCCGCCTCCATATATTCTCTGTACCCGTCTACATCCGCCTCAACCGTTGCGTAGAGAAGGTGTTCGTTTCCGCTTTCATCCGTAAAGGGCACATTTACATAGATAACCGGCGAAGATGTATTCGTAATTTCGGCATATATCGGAAATACCTCTGTTCCGTCCTCAGAAATCATACAGTCGATAAACACTACATCCTGTCCGTAATATACGCTGCCCTTTACCGAGAGCTTCATCGGTTCAACCAGCCGCTGATACTCTTTTAAAAGCCCGCCCGGCTCATATTCATATTGTTCGTCTACTATGGTGCTGTCCAAAAGCGCTTCGATCTTTTCAATGAGCATTTTTATGGTTTTGTCTACCTGCTCGCCGGTATAATCCACCGGCTTTTCATATACTACGATATCTTCATAATTAAACGTATCAATCGTCGCGGTAGAGGCTTCATTCAGCGTATTCAGATCCTGCGTAAGCGTACCGTATATCAGTCCGATAATATCTCTTACGTTTCTCGCGCCCAAGACGCTTTCTGTGGGTCCAATACCGATCACATGATCAAGGAGCGCCTGTACAATTTTCTGCCCGTCAAGCATGCCGATGATTTCCGATACTTCCGCCGTATAAACGCTTTCAAACCCATCCGCTGAAATATACATTGTTTTGCCGTCTGATTCGGCGGTAATGGTGCTCTGCGCAGAAGAAGTTACCGCCGCTAAAATCCACTGAGAAATAGAAGGATCTTTTTTATGAGACAAGCTGATTGTAAGCCCTGACAGGTCGTATACATTTTGTCCGTCGGAAAAATAGGGATCGGAAATCAGCATATAATGATTCTCCTGCGCATACGCAGTGCATGCACCGAATATCATAAAAACAGCAAGCGCAAGCGATATCCATCTGCTCAAGCATTTCATGATCCTTTCCTCCTTATACGAATTCAATTGTATTATACCACATATAAAGAAGAATGCAAACAGGGCAAACGGATTTTTTTCGTTTGCCCTGTAAGTGTTTTGATTTTATGCGTTCTGGTCCTTCTTGATTTCCTTCAGACGCTTCATAACGTCGTTGGCGCCGCGTCCGAAATAATCGTGCAGGCGGCGGTACTCGGTATAGAGCTTATCGTAAATCGCGCTGTGCGCAGGAATCGGCTTGTAGACGATGGGAAGCGTGCCGCCCATTTCATTTGCCGCGTCTTCAATGGAATCATATCCGCCCTTATCCGCGCCTGCCGCAACCGCGCCGAACATTGCGCTGCCGAGCGCCGGCGTCTGCGTGGAACGTGCGATTCTGATTTCGCGCTTGAGTACATCCGCATATACCTGCATAAGGAAGGGATTCTTCTGAGAAATTCCGCCGCAGGCATACAGGCCTTCGATCTCTACGCCGCTCTTTTCGAACGTATCCACGATCACGCGCGTACCGTACGCAGTGGCTTCAATCAGCGCTCTGTACATATCCTCAGGCTTCGTCGTGAGCGTCATGCCCATGATCATGCCCGTAAGGTCTACGTCTACCAGTACCGAGCGGTTTCCGTTCCACCAGTCGAGCGCCAGCAGTCCGTTTTCGCCGGGCTTCTGGTTTTCGCAAAGGCTGGTGAGATACTGATGCGCGTTCATGCCCTTTTCCCGCGCCTTGATCATGTAATCCTCCGGCACGCAGTTGTCTGCAAACCAGTTGAAATGATCGCCCACACAGCTCTGTCCGGCTTCATAGCCCATAAGAGCGGGAATTACGCCGTCCTCGACTACGCCGCACATGCCCGGCACGATATGCTCCTCATCGCCCAGCATAATGTGGCAGGTGGAAGTGCCCATAATCATGAGCATCTGTCCCTTTTTCGTAAGTCCCGCCGGCGGCAGGGATACATGCGCGTCTACATTGGCGACGGCAACCGCAACCCCGGGATTGAGCCCCATCTTTTCCGCCATTTCTTCCGTCAGCTCGCCCGCCTTGCTGCCGATGGGATAGATCTTCGTATTCAGCTTTTCTTCCACCACGTTTTCAAGCTTCGGGTGGCAGGCTTTAAAGAATTCCTTGGACGGATAGCCGTCCTGCTTATGCCAGATTGCCTTATATCCGGCCATGCAGCTGTTTCTGGCTTCAACGCCGGTCATGCGCATGATCACCCAGTCGCCCGCCTCCATAAAGCGGTCGATCTCGTCGTACAAATCGGGATCCTCTTCCACAACCTGCCAGATTTTGGGGAACATCCATTCAGAAGAAATCTTACCGCCGTATCTGGCGAGGAATTTTTCGTTTCTCTCCTCCGCAATGGCGTTCAAACGGTTCGCCTGATCCTGCGCCGCGTGATGCTTCCAGAGCTTCACATACGCATGCGGGTTATCCGGGTATTTCCAGCACAGCGGATCGCCGTTTTTGTCAACCGCCACCATCGTGCATGCGGTAAAGTCGATGCCGATGCCGATAACATCATCCTTGCTTACACCGGCATTCTTCATAGCGGCGGGAACCGTTACAGAAAGTGCCTCCAGATAATCATCCGGATGCTCGAGCGCCCAGTCCGGCTTAAGCTTGATGCCGCTTGGAAGCGTCTCGTCCATTACGGCATGGCGGTACTCGTATACCGCTTCGCCGAGTTCTCTGCCGGATCCAACTTCAGCGATCAGCGCGCGCGCCGACAGCGTACCGTAGTCAATGCCAATTGCATACTTTGCCATGCATACTCCTCCTGTTAATAGCCCGATTTTGCCAATAGTACTCCTAAAGCTGTCATAATATGACAGGCATAATACGTAGGAAGGATCAAAGCGCCGACGCTTGTTACATTCATAAATTGCTTGAGTGCAATCATGCTGTCCGAAAAAAGAATCAAAGCGATTCCCGCGGAAAATACTATTTTGGAAAACAAGGGAAACCCGGAAGAAAGCGAAAGCGTTAAAACCGCAATAGAAATCACCATATATCCAAAGATTGCGGCCTTCAGTATTTTCGAGTCGATATTCGGATAGAATCCTTGAATCATAAGGATTGTGTACCCGATCAAGAGAATCGCGCCAAAGGCCAGAGAACCGGGCGAAAATTGATACCTGAGCGCAAAGAAAGCAAGAAAAAATGCATGCGCGACAAAAAAGCCCGCAATACCGCCCAGAAATCCGTTTCCGTCATTGGGTCTGTGCGCCATCATATAGTCGCCGAAGATGGAAAATGCGAAGGCAAGAACGAGAAAGCCCCAGCCGCGCACGCGGAAAAGCGCAGAAATCAAAAGACAGGAAAAGGTAAGCAGATAGCTGAACACATAATTTCCCGTAAGCTTTATAACAATCGCCGCAGCAATCGGAACAATTACCGCAAGACATTGAATCAAGCGTGTTCTCCCCCATTTTCCATGATGATATCAATGCATTCTTTAATTTGAGAAGCGCTGAACCGATACGCCTCTTCGCCCGCCATATACGGATCCTCAATATCTCCTGAAAGGCCTGCGTATTCCTTCAAAAGATACGCCTTTATATTCGGGTACATTCTCCGTATATAGAACAGCACCCCGCTGTCCATCGCCAGCACCACCGCGCCGCGGGCGTATTCCTCTTTAAACAATCTGCTTCTGTGCTTTGTAAGATCAACGGAGAGCCTTTTCATCACAGTAACCGCGCATTCGTTTGCAGGGCTTCCTTCGCAAGCGCCGATTCCGCAGGAGGAAATTTCGGCCTCCATTTTCCCCTCTGTCAGCTTTTTCATGAGCGCTTCCGCCATCGGGCTTCTGCAGGTATTGCCCGAGCATACAAACAGGAATTTCAACTATATATCCTCCCCGACGCTTACGATATGAAACGCGGCGGCTCTTCCAAGCCGGTTCATCACCGCAAGCCCGATTTCCTCTTCCTTTACGGCCTCCGAAAAAATGGCGTCTATGCCTCTGTCGTCCATCTCCCGCAATGCGTCAAAAAGCCTTTTCGCCATATCCTCCGCATTTTCGCCAAGGGAAAATACGCGCCTTTCGCCGTAGAGATGCTTATTGCCTTCAAGCGCGAGTATGCATTTTTCACCGGGCGTATGATCGTACATCTGATTGATTTCATTGGCCGCCCTGTCTGCGGAACCCTTTACGATAACAACGGATCCGCTCGGCGCGTAATGCTTGTATTTCATGCCGGGCGAGCGCACGGTTTCGCCCTCCCGAAGCGGACGAAGCACGCTTCCGTCCACCTCAACCTCACCCGCAACATCCGCAATCATTTTGGGCGTTATGCCGCCGGGTCTAAGTATCCGAACGGGTTCCGACCTCACGTCAAGCACCGTCGATTCAAGCCCTACATCGCATGCGCCGCCGTCGATGATCATGGGAATTCTTCCGTACATGTCCTTATACACATGCTCCGCTAACGTAGGACTGGGTTTCCCGGAAAGGTTCGCGCTGGGCGCGGCGACCGGACAGCCGGAAGCTTCAATAATCTGAAGCGCTGTCGGGTGATTGGGAAACCTGACCGCTACGCTGTCAAGACCTGCCGTTACTTCATTGGGGATATTCTCTCCCTTATCAAATATCATCGTAAGCGGGCCGGGCCAATAGGCCTTTGCAAGCGCCTTTGCGCATTCGGGCATATCGCCGGAAATGATGGTATATATATCTTCGAGCTTAGAAATATGTACGATCAGGGGATTGTCTCCCGGACGGCCCTTGGCGGAAAATATCTTTTTTACCGCTTCGCCGTTTCGCGCGTCCGCGCCCAGACCGTACACCGTTTCCGTTGGAAAGCCTACTACTTCTCCGCTTCTGATGAGCTCTGCTGCCCTCTCAATCGCGCTTTCCGTAGGCTTTAAAAGTTCCGTCTTCATTGCTTCTCCATCAGCTTCGTCTGCTCGGCGAGTATCAGCTTATCAATTAATTCGTCCAGATCGCCGTTCATAACATCGTTTATCTTATAAAGTGTAAGTCCGATTCTGTGATCGGTCACGCGTCCCTGCGGGAAATTGTAGGTTCTGATTCTCTCGCTTCTGTCGCCGGAGCCGATCTGCAGTCTGCGCTGATTGGCATATGAGCTTTCGGCCTGTTCCCGTTCCATTTCATACAGGCGGCTTCTAAGCACCTGCATTGCGCGTTCGCGGTTCTGAATCTGGCTTCGCTGATCCTGAGAGGTTACAACGATACCGGTAGGAATGTGCGTTATGCGAACGGCGGAGTCCGTTCTGTTTACGTGCTGTCCGCCTGCGCCGGATGCGCGGTAGGTATCGATTCTAAGATCCTGCATGTTGATATTGACTTCAACGTCTTCTGCCTCCGGTAGCACGGCGACGGTAGCGGTCGAGGTCTGAAGCTTGCCGTTGGATTCGGTGACGGGCACTCGCTGAACCCTGTGAACGCCGCTTTCGTATTTCAGGCGCTCAAATACATTTCTGCCTTCAATCGACATTACCGCTTCCTTGATGCCGCCGATTTCGGTTTCGCCGCCTTCGATCATTTCCACCTTCCAGCCGCGCGACTGGGCATAATGGGCGTACATCCTCAAAAGCTCCGCGCCGAAAAGACCGGCCTCGTCGCCGCCCGCGCCTGCGCGTACCTCGACGATGGCGCTGCGCTTATCGTCAGGATCCTTGGGAAGAAGCATTCGTTTGGCTTCTTCCGTCTTGATCACAAGCTCTTTTTCAAGATCTTCCAATTCTTCCTTTGCCATTTCGGCGATTTCTTCATCGTCGGAGAGCGCCATTTCGCGCGTATCCTCAATGGTTCTCATAAGGCGGTTGTAAGCCTTCGCCGCTTCCGCCGTCTCCGTCATATCGCTGTGCTCGCGCATCAGCTTCTGGAAAAGAGCGGTATCCGCAATCACCTCGGGAAGCGTAATGCGTATGGAAAGCTCTTCAAACTTTCCTTCAATGGCTTCCATCTGCCGTGCAATTCGGTTCTGCTCCTGAAATACATTGCTTTCCATATATCCGATCAACTTCTCCTTACCCAAACCACGCGCTGAATTCCGTTAAGATCCTTAATAATTCCCTTTTCCCCGTATTCAGCGTCTCTTGTTATGATGTCGATTACGTCTTCTGCCTGTCCTTCGCCCACTTCAAAAAGCGCATATCCACGATTCTTCATATGCCGAATGAGCGATTTTGAAAAATCCCTGTATATTTGCAATCCATCGTTTCCGCCGAACAGGGCAAGCGCAGGTTCCATCTTCACTTCCCTTTGAAGATTCAGCATATCTTCTTTTGTAAGATACGGCGGATTGCATGTGATTACGTCGAAGACTCTGTCTTTAGTCGGCTGAAATCCGTCTCCCAAAAGAAATTCAATATCGGCATGATTTTTCAAAGCGTTTTCCTTCGCAGCTTCAAGCGCATCCGAAGAAATATCCGTCGCCGTTACGCGGGCGTTTTTACAGTACTTTGCAATCGCTACCGCAATCGCGCCGCTTCCCGTGCAAAGATCAAGCACGCTTTTTTCTTCCCTGCCTTTGATCAGCTCCACTGCCTTTTCCGCGAGCGTTTCCGTATCCTGCCTCGGAATCAGAACGCGCCGATCGACAAAGAATTCAAGCCCCATAAAATACGCCTTTTCTTCAATGTACTGAAGGGGCTCGCCTTGAATTCTGCGCATCAGCCTGCCGTTAAGCTTCGCCTCGGTTTCGCCGTCAAGTTCCGTATCGAGCTTTTGAAACAGCACGCCCGGAGAAATATCGTAAACGCCCGATACCAAAAGCTTTGCGTCCCAATCGGCGTCAGGACACGACGCAAGGCGCAGCTGTTCCTGCGCCTTTTGTATCCATTGTCTTACAAGCATTACGCCTCTTCCTTCTGGGCGTCATCTGCCTGTTCTTCTTCATAGTATGAATCAGGCAGCGGCTTTTTATCGCCCAGCGCGGCCTTCAACGATACAATCGCAACCTCCAGCATGCTGTCGTCGGGCTCCTTGGTCGTAAGCTTCTGGGTCATAAGGCCCGGCCACTTCAGAATTTTGATAAACCAGTTGTCCTTTGCTCTTCCAAGCCACTTCAGAACTTCATAGGAGACGCCTGCGATTAAAGGAAGCAGCGCAAGCTTCGTAATGATTCTTAAGAAGATGTTGGAATTGATTACGCCGCCCACAATCTGACCGAATATTGTGAAAAGCAGTATTGATATCACCATTACAATCATCAGGAAGCTGGTTCCGCAGCGGGGATGAAGCGTGGTATACTTTCTCGCGTTTTCTACCGTCAGCTCGTCGCCGTGCTCGAAGCAGTGAATGGTCTTATGCTCCGCGCCGTGATACATAAACACGCGCCTGATTTCCTTAAGCTTTGAGCAAAGAAACACATACGTGAGAAATACGCCGATTCGGATCACGCCGCCGATTAAGTTGACTATCAGCTCATTTTTGATAACAAGCTTCACAACCCATTCCAGAGAAATCGGAAGCACGAAGAAGAGACCCACAGCCAATACGACTGCCAATACCACGGCGATCGCCATCATAACGTCGTCGGGCTTTACATGGAACATCTCAGCTACCTTTTTTTCGAACTTGCTGGGTTCTTCCGTTTCAAGTCCCGCCATGTCCGCTGATTCCGTGATCGTCTTTACGCCTTCTACCATCATTATCGCAAAATTGACTACACCGCGGATCACAGGCCATTTTACCCATTTATGTTTTTTGCCGATTTCCCTTTTCGGCTTTACGGTATAGCTCATTTTACCGTCGGACTTGCGAACGGTAATTGCGGTGCCCTTCGGGCCATTCATCATAACGCCTTCCATAACCGCCTGTCCGCCGACAGAGGGACAAGAAGACGGATATTCGCCCGTCCACCACTGCTTAAATGCATCTTTGAATTTTCCCATGATAACTCCTCTCAGTTTTTCTTTATGAAGTTCAAACATTTCGTGATATAGAAAAAGACCGGGCGTGAAGCCCGATCTTTGAAAGCCTTTGCTCACGCCATTTGAATGTAAGCGCGTAAACGCGATTACATGCCGTAGCGCTTCTTGAAACGATCGACGCGTCCGCCGCTGTCAACCAGCTTCTGCTTTCCGGTGAAGAACGGATGGCACTTGGAGCAGATATCAACGCGCAGTTCCTTCTTCACAGAACCGGTCTCGAAAGTCTCGCCGCAGACGCAGCGAACTACCGTCTTACCATAGTTCGGATGGATCTTTTCCTTCATTTGTTTTCACCTCTCCTGCACAGACTTGCAAGTCCGTACAAACCGGATTGTCACACTCTTTGCGAACGCGGCATCCGGCGTCGTCATGCAGAAATTATTATACCACACTTAGCCTCTAAGTGCAATGGCTTTTTATGATTTTACACTATGCTTACCAATTTGCCTTCATCGGTTCAGCGTAAAGCCTTCCTTCTCCCACACAGCCGACCAGCCCTTCATTCTCTGAAGGAAATCCTTGTTTTTTCGGGTCTTTGCCATCAGTCCGATCAGCTGCTCCGTTGCGTCAGGACCTCCGGAGGACAGCATGCGGCGCACGCTGAGCGCACACTCGCTCTCGTCAGGATCCAGCAAAAGCTCTTCTCTTCTGGTTCCGGATTTATTCAAATCCACTGCCGGGAATATGCGCTTCTCGGAAAGCTTCCTGTCCAGATGCAGCTCCATATTGCCCGTTCCCTTGAATTCCTCATAGATAATATCGTCCATACGGCTTCCGGTATCCACAAGCGCCGTTGCAATGATCGTGAGGCTGCCGCCGAACTCGATATTTCTGGCAGCGCCGAAAAAGCGCTTCGGCTTGTAAAGCGCTCCCGGATCGAGACCGCCCGAAAGCGATCTTCCCGTCGGCGGAATGACGAGATTGTACGCGCGGGCAAGGCGCGTGATGGAGTCCATAAGGATCACAACGTCCTTCCCCATTTCTACCAGCCTCTGCGCCCTGTCAAGCGCCATTTCGCTCAAACGCGTATGGTTTTCCGGCGCTTCGTCAAAGGTGGAATACACCACTTCTCCGTCGATCGAGCGTTTCAGATCGGTAACTTCCTCCGGTCGTTCATCGATCAGAAGCACAATCAGATGAATCTCCGGGGAATTCCTGGTGATGGCGTTGGCAATCTTTTTAAGAAGCACCGTTTTGCCTGCCTTGGGCGGAGAAACGATCATGCCGCGCTGACCCTTTCCGATGGGCGCCAGCAAGTCGATGGATCGAAGCGCAAGATCTTCTTCGGCTTCCTGGTTTTCGAGCCTGATTCTGGAATCCGGATATATGGGCGTAAGATCTTCAAATCTCGGCCTTCTTGAAACCGCCTCCGGTCTTTCGCCGTTGATCGCCGTGATATAGAGCATGGCGACATAGCGGTCGCCTTCCCTCTGCGCGCGTGTTTTGCCCTCTACATAGTCGCCGTTTCTCAAATTGAATCTTCTGATCTGCGCAATGGAAATATATACGTCCTTGGTGCCCGGCAGATAATTCTCCGCGCGCAAGAATCCGTATCCATCGGGATGTACTTCCAAAACGCCTGCGCCGTCGGGGCAATCGTTTGATAGCAGCATATCGGAAACCGCCGAATTGACCTGAGAATAATCAACATTTCCATCGCGCCTTACGGGCGTTTCCTGCGAATCCGTCTTCTGCGAAGGGCGCTGCTGATAAACCGTTTGCGTATCACAGTTTCTGCTTGACGCATTTCTCTGAACATATCCCGTCTGCTGACTTCCTTCCGATTTTACGGCGAGGCGGTTCGGAATCTGAGATACCGGTTCGGGCTTTCTTTCTACAGCTGCGTTTTTTCCGTATAAATCGGGTTGATTTTGATACGGCTTACAGGCAGAAGGCGGCTCCGTTTTCCGTACGGGCGAAGGTCTTAATGCATTTTTATCGGCCTTTTGGATTTCTTCTTCCAAAGGCTTTTCTTCCTTTTTTTCTTCACGAATGGCCGCAGGCTTCTCTTCTTTTTCCGTTTTCTGCTGACCTTCTTCTACCGGAATATCCGTGTTTTCCGCTTTTTCCTGTGGTATTTCCGCTTCTTTTATTTCTGTTTTCGCTTCCGACTTTTCCTTATCGGCCTTCGGCGGTCGTCCGCGCCTTTTGGGAGGCGTTTTTTCTTCCGCCGCCGTGTTATCCGGGGCAATATCCGCTTCCGTTTCTTTTATAGCCGCGTCTTCTTTTGTATCGTTTATTTCTTTTGTTTCATCCGGCTTCTTTTTCGGCGGTCGTCCGCGCTTTTTCGGCGTTTTATCTTCTTCCTTCGGCTTTTTGCCGGAGCCTGCCGGGCGGCCCCGCTTTTTCTTTACGGATTCCTCTTCCAAAACCGTTTCTTTTTTATCCTCGGTATTTCCATTTGAATTCAAATTTTCTTCCTTTTTTTCTTCCGAAGCTTCATTTGAAATCTTTGGATCGGTATTCTCCGCCGTATTATTTTCGTTTTCCTGATCGATCTGATTCATTCTTTCGCGCTCATTTTCTAAAATCATTTCGATCATCCGCATTTTTACGCAGCCAATCGGCAGCTTAACTCCGTTTTGCTTGGCAAGCCGCCTCAAATCCGCAACGGTTTTTGTATGCAGGGTTCTGTAATCCAAAGCACGCACCTCCTGCGGGATCATTTGGGGGAATGTAATGCAGTCCTCTTTTTATTGAATTCTTTATCTCATTTTTTTATGCATACGGCCGCGTCGCGCATTACCGCCTGCTCCACCCAATGCGAAAGGCAATCATACGCGCCTCCGGCCATCACCTGCAGCCCGGCTTCTTCCATAAGACTTCTTACGCGATCCGTCTTCAGCGTATGCGTATTATAGGATACGGCAATTGCGCCGCCCTTTTTCAGCGCTTCCTTCCATACGGGAAGGCATTTTCTGAGCATATCCTCAAAGCTCTTTTCGCCGCCTTTTCCGTTTGGCGCATGCTGAACTCCATAGGGAAGATCACACGCAATGATATGAAACTGATTTTTCCCATATACGTTTGCAGCGTGCATGCAGTCGCCGCTTCCGACCATCAAATAATGCTGGTCGCCTTTATCTCCGCCGTATACGAATTTCTGAACCATTACCGGCGGCTGATTCTGAATGGTTTTGGAAGTCTGCGTTCTTTTGTGCTTAAACTTATGAAATTTCAGATATTTTTCAAAAAATGCAGCGCATTCGTGTACATCTTTTTTATCCGCGTCCATGCCGCACGCATTCCATTCGCGGTTTACCGCCTGAAAAAGCGTCGTGCCGCGCCCGCACATAGGATCAAGAAGGGTAAGTTTTTCATCGGTATCGGAAAATTTTGTGGAATAAAGCGCCAGATTAATCAGCTGCTGCGTAAACCGCTCGTTTGTTTTTCCTTTGTATTTTTGTATATACGGAAGATCGGCGCCAAGATATGCATCCGGCGACGCAAATAACGGCTTAAAGGATTGATCCGGCGACAAAATACCAAACCAAAATAAAAGAGAATGATTGGAAATCACCGACAGCTGGCGTTCATTCAGCTCGTCGGATTGAAAAATAACCGCACCTGCGCCCGCAATTACTGCATACTCGCATTTTGCAGATACGCCGGCGGCTGCAAGCAATAATTCCAATTCCGCAATTGCAGGCTTTACAGCTGCTTCTTCATATCTTTGATTGGAATGCGGCCAAAGAAGTAAGGCATACGTCATGCTTACAACTCCATTTATATTTTATTATATTCCGTGAAAATCGAATTTATACTTGTACATGAAATGAAACCGGCCCCTTTGCCGAACAAAGGGGCCTGAATGTGATTAATACTTGCGCTTGCGGGCTGCTTCAGCCTTCTTCTTGCGCTTCACACTGGGCTTTTCGTAATGCTCTCTTTTTCTTGCCTCGGCAAGGATGCCGGAACGGGCAGTCATGCGCTTGAATCTTCTCAGTGCGCTCTCGAGCGATTCGTTATCCCTAATACGAATTTCAGACATTGTTTTCCCTCCCCTCGCGATTGCTGGCACTCATTGCCAATGTAGCATGGGGTGCGCTACAAAGACGATTATACCTCAAACTAAACCCAACGTCAAGCGGTTGCATTCTTTTAACGTTTCTAAGATTTGCGCAATTTTATGACAAACCCAAGAAATTTCAGCTCATTCGCTCAGACAGCTTTTTACCGCCCATCAGGTGAATGTGCAGATGGTCTACCGACTGGCATCCGTCCTGTCCGTTATTGGTTACAAGGCGGAATCCGTTTTCAAGTCCTTCTGCTTTTGCGATCTTTACCGCGGCCTTCATAAGACTGCCGGCCAGATCATCCTCTCTCTCTGCGCATTCGGTGATATTTCTCATGTGCTCTTTGGGCGCAATCAGAATATGTACCGGCGCCTGGGGATTGATATCTCGAAATGCATAGCATTTCTCGTCCTCATAAACCTTCTGAGACGGGATCTCTCCTGCAATAATCCTGCAGAACAGACAATCTCCCAACGTTAATCACCTCCGTTCCCGGTCAGCGTATCTCCGATGGCGAGCGTATCACAAATTTCTTTAATATGTACGCATTTCATCTCGCCCGGAAGCGCCTTCGCTTTCACACGCACATAGCTTGCGGTGTACCCCTCCGCGCTTCCGTCCGGAAGACAGGTTTCAAAAAGTACCCATTCATTTGTACCTTTCAATGATTTGACGTATTCCTTTTCCAATCGGTTCCCGATTTCAATAATTTTTCCGGCGCGTTTTTTCTTGATTTCTTCAGGCACCTGATTGGGCATGCGGTCGGCGACGGTTCCGCTTCTTCTGGAATACGGGAACACGTGAAGCCTTGCAAAATTTACGCGCTCTATAAAGGCAAGCGTCTCTTCAAATTCCTCTTCGGTTTCTCCGGGAAAACCGGCAATTACATCGGTTGTAATCGCGCAGTTCGGAAAATACTTTCTGAGTATATCCACCGCCTTCATGTACTCATCCGGCGTATACCGTCTGTGCATGCGCTTAAGAACGGTTTGAGAGCCGCTCTGCAGTGACAGATGGAACTGCGGGCATACCTTTGTAAGCGCCTGCAATTCGGAGGCAAACGCCTCTGTGATCACAACGGGCTCCAAAGACCCCAACCTGATTCTTTGAACGCCCTCTACCGAATGAATTCCGCGAATCGCGTCGATCAGCGAATGACTCTCGTTTCTCCCGTAGGATGCAAGGTGGATGCCCGTTACCACGATTTCCCTGTAGCCCGCTTTCTGAAGCCGCTCGGCTTCCATCAGCACGTCTTCTATTTTCATAGAGCGCACGGGGCCTCTTACATAGGGAATGATGCAGTAGGCGCAAAATCTATCGCACCCTTCCTGTATCTTCATTGTGGCGCGGGTTTTGCCCTCATGCCTGTTTACGGTCAGATTTTCGAATTCCGCATTTTTAAGCGCATTTGTCGCATCAATCGGCGTTTCTGTATTCACCGCTTCACTGTAAAGCGTAAATACGTCTTTTCGCCTTTGAACTCCGACCGCAAGCACAACGCCGTCCTGCATTACCCTTTGGGGATCCCTCTGTGCAAGGCAGCCGGCGGCGATGATACGGGCATTGGGATGTTCTCTTCGAATCCTTCGAATCAGCTTCATCGACTTCTGGTCGCCCGTACCGGTCACCGTGCAGGTGTTTATCAGATAAACATCCGCTTCCTCGTCCATGGAAACCGGCGTATATCCATTTTCCTCGAATATTTCCAGCATCGCTTCCGTGTCGTACTGATTCACCTTGCAGCCCAAGGTATGACATGCAATCTTCGGCATTTACTAAATATCTCCCCAAAGGCTCATAATTACGGCTGCGCCCGCAACGGCAGCCGTCTCCGCGCGAAGGATTCTGGGACCGAGCGTTACGCATTTCGCGCCGGACGCAATCAAAATATCGGCTTCCTTTTCGGAAATTCCGCCCTCGGGCCCTACGATATACGCGATATCCTTGGTGCTTTCTCTCTCTTTATATGCATCCCTGATTCGAAAGCCTTCGGCTTCCTCCCAAAGAAGCATCGTTAGATCGTGTTTCTCTATGATGCCCGAAAGCTTTGAAACGCTGACCGGCGGCAGGATCTCCATCTCACCCGCACGGCCGCACTGCTTCTGCGCCTCCATGGAAATCTTTTTCAGGCGCGCAAGCTTTTTCTCCTGCTCTTTTTCTTCGATCTTGGCGATGCATCTGTCCATTTTTACGGGAACCAGCCGTTTTGCGCCAAGCTCGGTAAGCTTCTGAACGATAAAATCCAGCTTTTCGCCCTTGGGAATGCCCATATAGAGCGTTACAAACACATTGGCTTCTTTCGAATCGAGTGCCTGCCCCACCTCTATATATGCGTCGTCTCCGTCTACGCGGAGCGTTCCTTCCCATACGCCGCCTTCGCCGTCAAGCGCCTGTACGGCTTCTCCGTCTCTCAGCCTCAGCACGCGAAGCGCATGCTGCTTATCTTCCTTGGAAAGCTCCGCACGATTTGAATTCCTGTCGGTTCTCGCGATAAAAAAGCGATGCATTCCTTAATCCCTCATGCAGGCAATAGCTGTCCATTCGCCCATGTTGCGCTTATCAAGCTTTCCGTAGCCCGCGTCCGTAAGCGCCTTGATTACTTCATCCTCGCGCTCCCTGGCGATTCCAGAGCAGATAAATACGCCGCCGGGCTTTACGAACTCGCGCACGGGCGCTGATATGGCAATGATGACGTCTGCAATGATATTGGCAATCACGATATCCGCCTTTTCCTTGCAAACCTCCAAAAGGTTTCCTTCGACCGCCTCGATCACATTGGAAAAGCCGTTGATTTCGATATTTTCCTTTGCGACTCTGACCGCCATGGGATCGATATCGCTTGCAAGCACGCGGCTTGCGCCCATGTGCGCGGCGGCAATTGCAAGTATGCCGGTACCGGTTCCGATATCCATTGCGGTCATACCGAGCTTCATGTATTCTTCTACGAGAGACACGCACATTCCGGTAGTTTCATGCGTACCCGTTCCAAACGCCATGCCGGGATCGATGGTTACTACCTTGTCGCCTTCCTTGGCTTCGTATGCCTCCCAGCCGGGACGAATTACGATGTGCTTACCCAGTCTGAACGGCTTATACTGGCTCTTCCAGCTCTCCGCCCAGTCTTCATCATCGATGGTGGAGGTAGACACGGTGAGCTTTCCAAGATCAACGCCCGGCGCTATCAGATGAAGATTTCTCGCCTTTTCGCGGATACCCGCAATTGCGTCGCTTGCCCGGTCATCCATGGGATAAAACCCGGTCACCTTTACGTCGTCGCCGATTTTTCTTGCGATTTCTTCGTCGATGATATCCCACTGTCCTTCGGGGCGCTGATTCAGCTGAACATCGTTTTTATCCTCGATAACCGTGCCGCTGGAGCCCGCGTCAATCAGCATCTGGCTTACCAGATCGCTCGCGATGGTCGTTGTAAGCACGGTAACTTTCATCCAATCCATTGATACTTTTCCTTTCCCAGCTTTACGAGAACGCATCCTTCACGCGGTCGAAGAAGGATTTTTTCTGTTCGTATTCCTTGCCGGTCGTAGATTCATCGAATATGCGCAAAATTTCCTTCTGCTTCTCGGTGAGCTTTTTCGGTACCTCTACGCGGATATTGATGTAAAGATCGCCCTTGTTGGTGCTTCTCACATGCGGAATGCCCAAGCCCTTTACGCGGAACTGTGCGCCCGGCTGCGTTCCCTCTGGAATTGCATACTTGATGGGCTTATCGAGCGTGGGCACATCGATCTCCGCGCCGAGCGCCGCCTGGGTAAAGGAAATCGGCACTTCGATATAGAGATCCGCGCCGTCTCTGGTAAACAGCTTGTGGGGCTTTATCGAAATAAACAGCTGAAGATCGCCCGACGGTCCGCCGTTTTCACCGGCATGTCCCTGTCCGTATACGGTAACAATCTGGCCTTCATCCACGCCTGCAGGGATGTTTACGCTCCTGCGCCTTGAGGTTCTCACCTTTCCGCGTCCGCCGCACTTCTGGCAGGGATCGGTTACGGTCGTTCCCTTTCCGCCGCAAACGGAGCAGGCGCGCCTGTTCTGAACGCGGCCGAACGCCGTATTGGCTACGACCGTTTCAACGCCGCTTCCGCGGCATCTTGAACAGGTCTGGGGTTTGGTTCCGGCTTTTGCGCCGGTTCCTTTGCATTCCTCGCAGAGTTCGGTTCTTACAAGGTTGATTTCCTTTGCGCAGCCCTTCGCCGCTTCTTCAAAGGTGAGCGACACATTCAGACGGATGTCGTCGCCCTGTACGGGACCGTTCCTGCGCGCGGAGGTCTGGCCGCCCGTAAACATATTGAACAGATCGTCCAGTCCTCCGAAACCGCCGAAACCGCCGAAGCCGTCAAAGCCGCCGAAGCCGCTTCCGCTCTGGCCGGGCTCCTCATGACCGAACTGATCGTATCTGGCTCTTTTCTGAGGATCGGAGAGCACGCCGTACGCCTCGCCAACCTCCTTAAATTTCTCCTCGGCATCCTTATCGCCGGGATTGACATCGGGATGGTACTTCTTCGCCATCAGACGATAGGCCTTTTTAATGGCGGCGTCATCTGCATTTTTGTCTACGCCAAGCACCTCATAGTAATCCCGTTTCGCCAAATTCCACACCTCATTCTTACGTCTATATCAGCACAACGGCGAAAGCCGGTTTTTACCAGCCTTCGCGTTGTGAATCAACTATTTTTTGTTGTTGTGCAGTTACTTTACACGTGAATTTATCAGTTGTCGGTGAAATTGCTCTCTACCGTGCCGTCGTCGCTGGGGCCGCCCTGTGCGCCCTGGGTAGGATCGAAGCCTGCGCCGCCCTGCGGATTGGCCTGCTGGTAAACCTTTCCGAAGATTTCATAGGTTTTCTGGGTGAAGCCTTCCATGGCGTTCTTGATCTCGGTGGGGTTGTTGCCTTCGCGTACCTTCTTGAAGCTTTCGAGCTCGCTCTCAAGCGTCGCCTTATCGGCGGGATCGAGCTTGCCTTCCATGTCCTTCATGGTCTTCTCGGTCTGGTAGATCAGGTTATCGGCCTGGTTTACGGTTTCAACCTCTTCCTTGCGCTTCTTATCCTCGGCAGCATAGCGCTCGGCGTCGTCCATCGCGCGCTTGATGTCCTCTTCGGACATGTTGGAAGAAGCGGTGATGGTGATCTTCTGCTCGTTGCCGGTGCCAAGATCCTTTGCGGATACGTGTACGATGCCGTTCGCGTCGATGTCAAAGGTTACTTCGATCTGCGGTACGCCGCGCGGTGCGGGCGCAATGCCGTCCAGCTGGAAGCGGCCGAGGGTCTTGTTGTACTGCGCCATTTCGCGCTCGCCCTGAAGTACATGCACATCTACGCTGCGCTGTCCGTCGGCGGCGGTGGAGAAGACCTGGCTCTTCTTGGTGGGGATGGTGGAGTTGCGGTCGATCAGGCGGGTAAATACGCCGCCCAGCGTCTCAATACCCAGGGACAGGGGCGTTACGTCGAGGAGCAGAACGTCCTTTACGTCGCCGCCCAGTACGCCTGCCTGAATGGCTGCGCCAACGGCTACGCACTCATCGGGGTTGATGCCCTTGAAGGGCTCTTTGCCGGTTACGCGCTGTACGGCTTCCTGAACCGCGGGAATGCGGGTGGAACCGCCGACCAGAATGACCTTATCGATCTGGGAGGGCGTGAGGCCGGCATCAGACAGCGCCTGATTCAGGGGAACGATGGTCTTGTCAACCAGATCGCCGGTC